>JBIOJD010000044.1:0-15522 GCA_044450485.1 Polyangiales bacterium
CAGCCCGCACAGCGTGCCCGAGAGCCCGAGCACGTGGTTGTAGAACAGGAAGTTCCACGTGTTGAAGGCGATCGTGATCGCCGCCTCGGCCGCCGCACCCACGCCGAAGGCGAGCTTGGTGCGGATGCGGAGACTGCTCATGCTGATCGCTTTCCCGAGGTTCGCGCGTCCTCAGTGGCCGGTGCCCGCGTCAGGTGTCCCGCCCGGAGCGCAATCGCTGAGGCACTGGGTCACGCACATTCCGGCGGGCGTGGCACCCGTGGCGCCGCCGAGGAACGCGTTGCAGTTCGTGGTCAGGCACGAGTAGTCCGGCGGCATGGCCATCGCCATCGTGGCGAAATTCGGGCACATGGTACCGATGCACTGGATCAGGCCCCAGCACGTCGCATCGCACTTGTCCATCTGGACGTTCATGCGGCAGGTGTCGTCGATGTTGCAGATGCACGTCCTGCATGACGCGCTCACCACCGGCAGGACGTTGTCCGCGCACATCTTGACCTTCGGATCGCTGAGCGGATCGGGCTTGCCGATGGTGACGGTGACGGTGCTCGGGTCGCTGATGCCTCCCTTGTCGTCGATCACCCATAGGTCGAACGTCCAGACCCCCACACCGAGCATGACCGTGGGTTTGGCCTTGTCGTCCGGCCAGTCGGGGCCCTGACCTTGCGGAACGAGCCGCCCGCCGCCGTGGTCGACCTTCGTACCCCCATCAGGGAGAGTCTCGGTGTACGTGAGAGCACCCACGCCGCCATCGAGCGGCAGCGGCGTCCCGCTCAGCCAGCGATAGATGACGACGGCGCCATCCTTGTCCGAAGACTGGCTTCCGTCGAGCGTGACCGCGACGTCCGAGCCGTTGTAGTCGAACTGCGCCGACTTCGCCGACGTGCCATCCGGGCCGATCACGCGTGCCACCGCGGTCGGCGTGGAATTGGGCGTCATCACCAGGCGGCTCTCTCGACACGCCGTGGTGCCCGCGAGCAAGAGCGATAGGCCGAACAAAGCGATGGGCCTCATGGCGGCGGTCTCCTCGATGCAATACCGGGTCATCATGGTCATTCCTCAGAACTGCGAGATGAGCTTGGCGTAGACCATGCGGCCCCGCGGATCGTGAAGCAGCGGATCGAAGCCAGAGTTGTTGAGCTGGCCGGGCTGTGCGAAGGGCGGCGGGGTATCGAGCACGTTGTACACGCCCACGCGCATCGTGAGCTCTTTGCCGACGACGTCCTTGAGCGTGTAGCCGTATTGCAGATCCACCGTGGTCATGCTGGCCAAGGTCGGCAGGGCAACCTTCACGCCAGGGTTGTTCGCGGCCGCCTGATCGTCGACCACGCTGCTGATGAAGTGCGTGATCACCGCCGCGTTGTGGCCTTGGTAGACCCACGTCACCGGGAAGTTCACGCGCCAGCGTGGAATCGGCGACAGCACGGCGCTGGCGTTGCGCACGCCTGCGAGATGGCACGCAGAGGTGGGGCTCGTCCCATCGCACTTGATGCCATCTTTGATGGCGTCGTCGAGCATCTCCGAGCGCGGCAAGTCGTAGGTGATGGTGTAGGTCCCGATCGCGCCGAAGCTGATCGTGCCAAAGTCTTCTTTGGCTCCGCCGAACGTGGCTCCGGTCAGGTTCACCATCGCTCCGAAGTCGAGGCCGTCGGTGACGAGGGAGCCGGCAGTGTTGATGGTCCCGGCGTTGACACCGGTGACCTTGCAGTGGTTGTCGGTGCCCGAGGTCACCAGGCCTGCGACGCTCGGGCAGGTGGTGTTGCCGGCCGCATCCCGCTTCCCGTAGAAGCCGCTGAGCGTCTCGTTGTAGTTCTCCGGCTTGATCCGGTGGTTGTAGTCGTAGTACCAGAACTCGGCGATGAGCCCGAGCTCGTCGATCGGCGACCACATCAACCCGCCGCTGACGGCGAGCGCGCGCTCGGGCTTGAGCTTGGGGTTACCGAAGTAGTGAATCCCGACGAGCGCGGGCAGCGGAGCCTGCGGATCGACGATGGCCGCCGGGACCACGACGCTGCCCGGAAACGAATCGTAGAGCGACGGTGCACGGAACGCATCGGTCGCGTGACCGCGGAGCTGGAGCTTGCGCAGCGCCGGTGCGACCGAGTCGCGTCCCGCGATCTCGGCGGGCGTGATCGTCAGCCCGGCCGAGGGGCTCGGCGGGCTCTGGTCGATGTCGCTATAGTGCTCGATCCTGCCCGCTGTCTGGAGCTCGATGCCATCGTAGAACGGCCAGCGCAGCTCGAGGTAGCCGCTGTACACGTTGCGCGCCGCGACCGCGTCGGTATTGCCGAGCAGCAGGCCGTAGTTGAAGATGTTCGCGTCGTGGTCGGTGTTCGACTGGCGCCACTCGTGTCGCATCTCGGCGCCGAACGCCAAGCCCACGTCGCCGCCGGGCAGCTCGAACAGGTGCCCGCTCATGCCGGCGTTGTACGTCTGCAGGGCGTGATCGGTCAGATTTGCCATCGTGCCCCGGATCTTCTGCTGCACCGAGTCCGAGTTGGGCGTGCCCGTGCCGAGCACCGATGAATAGAACGGGTTGTAGCAGTTCTCGAGGTGCGACGGATCGCTGCACGAATTGAGTCCGGTGATGATCTGGGACTGCAGCGTGTCGCTGATCAGGCTGTGGTAGCGGCTCTGCGCGATCGAGCCGTAGACCTCCCATTCCCAGCTCTCGAAGATGGTGTCCTTGGCCGCATCTTCGAAGTCGCCCTTGAGACCATACACGCCGCGCAGCGTGTCCTCGTCCGCGTTGCTGTAGGTGGGGCCTTGGGCAATGCCGAAAGGCCTGCCGATGAAGCTCGTGGGTTGTCCGAACGGATTGTCCACGTGGTTTGCGGCGATCGCCGGGAAACCCGTGCCGCCGTAGTGGTCGGAGGGCGCGATGGGGAAAGTGTTGAAGGTCGAGTCGCCGCGCGTGCGCGAGACCAGCAGCTCGCTGAACAGGGTCGTGTGATGCGTGAGATCGAACTCACCGCTGGCGAACGCACCCACGCGCTCGCCCGGTGGGATCAATGCGGTGAAATTGCGGCTGTTGTAAGCACAGAGTTGGCTCGGGCCCGACTTCACGACGGTCGACCCCGGCGCCCTCATGCAGTCCGGATCGGGCACTGCGCTGGTGCCCACGATGAACGAGCCTGGATTGCCTTGCGTCTGCTGAGTCAGCGAGGTGGACTTGGCGGTCCAGTCCCGCTTGGTGGCGAGCAGCTCGTTGCTGCCGCCATACTGCATCGACAGCATCACGCGACCGCGTTCGCTGCTCGCGCCCACGACGCCGCTCACGTTGCCACCGTACAGATCGAAGTTGTGCGTCGTGCCTTGACCGTCGGCTTCGAGCCGAGCGCCGTCGAAGTTCTTGCGCGTGATGATGTTCACGACGCCGCCGATCGCGTCCGAGCCGTAGATCGACGACGCACCGCCCTTCAAGATCTCGATCCGCTCGACCGCAGCGAGCGGAATCGTGCCGATGTCCTGGAAGGGGACCGAGATGCCGGCGCCGCTCGGGCCCATGCGGCGACCGTTGAGCAACACCAACGTCGCAGCGAATCCCAGGCCGCGCAGGTTGATCGCAACCGTGCCCGCGCCGGCGGCGCCGCCTTGAAAGCCCGAGCCTTGCGCCACGGTCAGGTACTGCACCACGTCCGCGAGGTTGGTCGCACCGCTGTACTCGAGCTGCTTGCGATCGATGATCTCGACCGGCGCCGAGGCCGCGAACGAAGACGAGCGCTTGATGCGCGAGCCGGTGACCAGGATCTCTTCGCTCTGGCCACCCTGGACCTTGGCGGGCGCGGCCTCGACCTCGGGCGCAGCCGCTTCGACCGCTTCGGGCGCGGCCTCCGCGGTTGCCTCGGGTGAGACCGAGGGCGCTTCTTGCTCACTCGGTGCGCCTTCGGTGGGCGCGGCCTCTGCGGGCTCGGCCGGCGCCGCGTCACTCGACGGCGGGCCCGCAGGGGGCTGCTGAGCCAAGGCAAGCGAGCTCGAGCCGAGCACAAGCAACATCGCGACGAGTTGGATTCGCTGCTTCACCCTTCGTCTCCACGCAACCCCGAGGTTGCCTTACGATCGAGGCTGAGACTTCATCCCCTGCCCCGTGACCTTCTTCGGCGGACCCGCGCGTCTACCCGCAGCCGGCGGAGCGGAGCCTAGTCGAGCAATACACGCACAATCAAGAGACGCCTGAAGCAAGCGATGGATAACCGCGCTTATCTGCGCGCAGGCAACTCCGCGGCCAGCATCCGTTTGAACACTGCTCAAACGTTGCTTGTCGCGCTCAGCGCGAGCGTGCGGGACGACGGGTCACGGCGCCCCAGCGTCGGGCGCGCCAGCGTCCTCGTGGGGCTGCGTCGGCGTGCTCGATGCGCTGGTCGCGGTCGGCATCAGCGCCGGAATGCTGCAGAACTTCTGGTCCGCGCTACCCAGGATCAGGGCATCACCCGCATCGGGCTCGCCGAACTCTTTGGCGCTCGTGCACAGGTAGCCTTCGCTGTGACGGCAGTCGCCCGTTTTCGAGCACTTGCGCATGCAATACGTGACCGCGTAGCGCTCTTCTTGCGGCCGGAACTTCACGCATACGGCCTCGGGGGGACACGTGCCTTCCTCGCACATCGCGATGGTGCAGTACCCGCCCGGCTGGGTCCGATCGCACTCGCGGCTGCCCTGAGCCGAGCAGTTGAGCGCATTGCCGCACGCGTTGCCGATCTTGGGCGCGCAGCCTGCGACCATGATCAGCAGGGCGCAAGACGATGTGAAGACTGCACGCATGGGCGCGGGAGCATAGACGCTCGCAAAGCTACGGGCCAGCGCCGGTTTCGAGCACGCGCCGGCGGCGGTACACGGCAGCGTTCTCCTCGATCTGCACGAACTCCCGCGCGGCGCGGTTGCGCTCTTCGGACAGGCCGTCCGTGTGCCACACCACGCCCCAGAGGCCGTCTTGTCCGCGATACATCCGGAGCGTGGCCCCGGCTGCGGTCCGGACTTCCAGCTCATCGCCCCGCGTGACCTGCCCGACGGGTGCTCCGAGGCGAGCAGCCAGCTCGCTCAGGCATGCCGATGGGCAGCGCTTGGCGAACAAGTCGGCGGCGTCCTTCACATCGGCCGCGTCCCCGAGCGCGCGGAGCGCGGTTGCCCGCTCGGCCTCAGGATAGTCTGCGCGCACGAGGGCCGCGGCCAGTCCCCGCCGGTGAGCAATCGAGAAGAGCGCGTCGCGGCCACGCCGATCGAGCACGCCGAACAGGGCCCGCGCGTCGTTTGCCTCACAGGCTCGCGCCGCGGCATCGAGGGCGCCCCGAACGGTGCGCTGATCCGGCTCGAAGCAGCCCGGCAGAAGGCCCGCAGCGCCGGCAATTACAGCGATGATGAAAGTAGTACACGGGTCCCGCCGGAGGCGGCTATACTGGCTCGAACAGCTCATCGCAGCACAAGAGCTCCCAGCCCGGCAGTATAAGGTGATCTCCACACGCCCGGTCACGCCGTCTGGCAGCCCGCGAACGGAACGAATGCGCATCACCGCAGCAGGCTTGACCGACGTGGGGCTGCAACGCGACCACAACGAGGACACGTTCAGCTGCCTCGATCGCCACCATCTGTATCTGGTGGCCGACGGCATGGGCGGGCACCAGAGCGGCGAGGTCGCGAGCTCGATGGCATCCGAGCGCATGCGCGCCTTCTTCGAAGCGACGGAGAAAGAAGACGCCACCTGGCCCTTCCCCATCGACCCGAACCTGAGCCTGGCCGAGAACCGGCTGTCGGCTGCGATCAAGCTCGCGAACAAGCAGATCTTCGAGCGCTCGGTGGCCGAGCACACACTGCAGGGCATGGGCACCACGGTGGTCGGCCTGTTGCTGTCACCCGAACGCCGCGTGGCCTACGTCGCGCACGTCGGAGATAGCCGCGCGTACCGGGTTCGAGGCGGGCTCATCACGCAGATCACACGCGATCACTCGCTGATCAACGACTACCTGATGATGATGCCGGACATGCCCAAAGAGGCGATGGACGTGCTGCCCAAGAACGTGATCACGCGCGCGCTCGGCATGCAGGACTCGGTGGTCGTGGACCTCGCGACCGAGGATCTCGCCGAGGGAGATCGCTACGTGCTCTGCTCCGACGGTCTGAGCGGGCAGGTGACCGACGAACGGATCTGCGAGATCATCACCGAGCAAGCGGGCGACTTGCAGGAAGCCGCTCGTTTGTTGGTCAAGGAGTCGAACGAAGCCGGCGGCGACGACAACGTCACCGTCGTGATCGTCGGCATCGACTGAGCGCGGGCCCCGTGCGCTACACCATCAGCCACGTCTTCGAGATCGGTGCGGATGACTTTTGGGACAAGCTGTTCTTCGAGCCCGAGTACAACCAGGCGTTGTTCGCAGACCATCTGAAGTTCAACGTGTATCGGGTGCTCGAGCTCGATCGCAGGCCCGACGGATCGGTGCACCGCCGCGTCGAGTGCGCGCCGCCGATCGAGCTGCCCGCGGTGGCCAAGAAGGTAGTGGGCGACAGCACGAGCTACGTCGAAGACGGGCACTTCGACCCGAAGACGCGGCGCTTCAGCGTCGTCGTGGTGCCCAAAGTAGCGGCCGACAAGATCAAGACCCGCGTCACGCTCTGGGTCGAGCCCCGCGGCGACGAGCGCGTCGAACGTTTCGCGGAAGTCGACAACAGCGTGAACGTGTTCGGCGTGGGCAAGCTGGTCGAAGCCTTCATCGAGAAGCAGACCCGCGTGACCTACGACACAGCCGCCGCGTTCACCAACGCCTGGATCAAGCAAAAGGGCCTCTGAGGCCTCGCGGGCCGAGCCGCTCGGAGACAGGATCGCATGCGTTTCGTCGTCATCATGGATCCGCCCTCGACCGTCAAGGTCGACGAAGACACCTCGTTCGCGCTGATGCTGGAGGCGCAGAGCCGCGGCCACCGCGTCGACCACTGCTTGCAGCGCGACCTGTACCTCGACGCAGGCAAGCTCCACGCCGGCGTGCGCGCGGCCACGATGCAGCGCGATCCAGAGCGGCCGATCGCGCTCGGCGCGGTCGAAGATGTCTGCCTGCACGATGTAGACGCGATCCTGGTGCGCACCGACCCGCCCTTCGACAGCGATTACCTATGGTGCACGTTGATGCTGGACCGCGTGAAGACCGACACGCTGGTCGTCAACGACCCGCACGGCCTGCGGCAAGCCAACGAGAAGCTGTACGCCTGCTACTTCCCGGAGCTGATGCCGCGCACGTTGGTCACGAGCGACAAGGCCCGGGTCAAGCGCTTCTTGCAGTCCGTCGAAGGCAAAGGCGTGATCAAGCCGCTCGGCGGCGCCGGAGGGGAAGGTGTGCTCGCGCTCGACGAGCACGACCTCAATCTCAACACGCTGATCGAGCTGACGACACACAACGGCACGCGCGTGGCCATGGCCCAGGAGTTCTTGCCCGCGGTGCGCGAAGGCGACAAGCGCATCCTCGTGCTCGAAGGCGAGCCGCTCGGCGCGATCCTGCGTGTGCCGCGCAAGGACGACGTGCGCAGCAACATCCACGCGGGTGGGTCGGTCGTGAAGGCATCGGTCACGGCAGCGGATCGCGCGATGATCGCGACGCTCGCGCCGCGCCTGCGTGAAGACGGTCTCTATTTCGTGGGCCTCGACGTGATCGGCGGCAAGCTGACCGAGATCAACGTCACCAGCCCCACCGGCATCCAGCAGATGACGCGCCTCGACGGCGTGAACCACTGCGCCACGGTCATCGACTGGCTCGAACGCCGCGCGTCCGCCCACTGAGCTCAGGAACTGGGAGCAGGCTTACTCGGCCGGGGGCGGTGCACTGCTGGCTGCGTGCGCGCGCAGCTCGGCGAGCACGCGACGCGCGGTCTCGACCGAAACGTCGTTGTCGGCATGGATGCGCGAAGCCACGTGCTCCACGTCGAGGCCGGTGGCTCCGGCCGCAATCGCCACCGAGCGCGCGTGCAACGCCATGTGCCCGCGCTGGATGCCCTCGGTGGCGAGCGCACGCAGCGCCGCGAGGTTGCTGGCCATGCCCACGCTCGCGGCCACCATCGCCAGCTCGGTCGCGGAATTGACGCTCACGATCCGCAAGCCCATGCGGGCGCCTTCGTGCACGCGCGAAGGACCACCGACCGTGCCGAGTGAGAGCGGCATCTCGAGCTCGCCGACCAGCGCGTCGCCGTCGGCCTTCCACACGCACAGCGGCTCATAGCGGCCGTGGCGCGCGGCATAGGCGTGGGCACCGGACTCGACCGCGCGCCAGTCGTTGCCGGTGGCGATGACCACCGCGTCGACCCCGTTCATCAAGCCTTTGTTATGCGTGGTCGCGCGGTATGGATCGCGCTCCGCAAAACGCGAAGCGCGCGCGATCGCGTCGCGCACCTCGGCACCGGTAAAGCCGTTGCCTGCAAGCGTCTCGGCCGGCACGCGGCAGCGCACGCGAACCTTTCGTTGATCGCACAGGTTCGACAGGATGCGCAGGCCGATGGTTCCGCCACACAGCTCGACGACCCGAGCTGCCACGCCTTCGGCCACGGTGTTGACGAGGTTCGCGCCCATGGCGTCGCGACAGTCCACGAACAAGTGCACGACCAGCATGCCGTCGCCGAGATCGCGCGGCTCGAGCCCGCGCATGCCGCCACCGCGGCGCACGAGGTTCGGGACTTGGGCGTCGCCGAGCGCGCACAGCTCACCGACGTGGCGCAGCAGCACCTCGCAGGCCTTGGCCGAGTCGGGGACGTCGTCGAGCTGGACCTGCGCGATCATCACCGGCGGATCGGCTTCGGCCACGAAGCCACCGCCCTCGCGGATCATCCTTGCTGCATTGGAGGCGGCGGCCACGACCGACGGCTCCTCGACCACCATCGGCACGATGTAGTCGACGCGGTTGACCTTGACGTTGAGGGCGAGCGCGAACGGCAACGAGAACGTTCCGACGACGTTCTCGATGATCTTGTCGGCTTTGGAGCTGTGGAGCCCGCCCTCGAGCGCCGCGCCGAGATCCTCGAGGCTGATCCCGAGCGCGTCGGCTGCGACCTTACGGCGTTGTTCGATCGAGAGCTTGTAAAAGCCCGGCCACCTCGAATTGCGCTGCATCACTCCGGCTCCTCAAGGCGCTCCCCAGCGACTCCAAGGTCAAGTGATAGTACTTCGAAACCCGTCCCGGCACATCGGGTCTGGAACGTTCCTACATCACTTTGACTGGAAAATGCGGCCAACACGACATCTCCGCCTCCCGCACCCGACGGTTTGGCACTGCCACGGCAGGCGCGAGCAAGCTGGCGAATCTCTTCAGTGGTTTCGTCAATGATACCTATGCCGGCACGGGTCCCTAGCTCACCCATCGCCGAACCGTAGGCGTGAAAGCACTCGAGCGCCGCCTCCGGGTCGGCGGCGATCAGCGCGGAGAGCAGCTGCTCAGCCTGCTCGGCCAGCGCCCGCATCCGCTCGCGATACGCCCCCGGATCCGCCAACGCGAGAGCGCGCACGGCCGCAAGCATGTCGCTCGTTCGCACGGGCCGGCCGGTCCACACCACGACGAGCTCGAGCCCCTTCGGCCATTGCAACGCGTGCGTCTCGACGCCAGCGCCGAGCTTGCGAAAACGCACGAAGCCGCCGAGCACGGACGCAGCCACGTCGGCGCCGCTGCCCTCGGGCGCCACCGCGCGGTGACCTTCGAGCGCGACCTGCAGCAACAGCTCGCGTACGGACGGCTCGCGAACGTCGCGGCCGTGGGCAGCAAACACCACGCCCGCCGCGGCAGCGGCTGCAGCCGCCGACGAGCCGAGCCCAAGCTTCTTGCCAGCCTGCCGCAGCTCTTCCACGTCCACCGTGAGCGCACCCGGTACAGCCCCGAACACGCGCTCGGCCGCTGCTCGCGCGGCCGCAACCTCTAGCGGCACGGCGGGCTGCGCTCCGGGCCCGAGCCGCGCATACGCGCGCCGCCCGACCGCCGCAACCAGCGCCTCTGCGCCTTCGAGCACCGCATACTCCCCCGCGATCATCAACTTGCCCGGCGCGCTCGTCGCGTAGCTACGCATCTTCAGCTCGCGAGCTCGACGCCGGCGCCGGGCTCGCAGCTGAGGGTGCGCAGCACGCCTTCGGTCTTCGCGAGCGCGCGCTCCACCCGCTCGACGTCGTTGACGTGGCACAACGCTTTGACGTGCGGCCCAGCATCGGCCGTGGCCCAGACCGCGACCTGTTCGTCGCGCAGCGTGCGCACGCGCTCGAGAACCGCCAACGTCGCAGGCCGGAAATAGATGATGGCCGGCGCGGCTGCGAGCGCGCAGGCGTGCATGGCGAGCGTGCTCTGCTCCATCGCAGCGCCGAGCCGCGGCAGATCGCGACCGAGAATGGCCTCGCGCGCCTCCCGCGCCAGGTGTGGCGAGATCTCGACCCAGCTCGCGTAGTACGGCGACGTGCGGGCGGTGTGCAGCATTCCGGAAGTCGAACCGACTTGCTTGCGGCCTTCGCTCGTCACCGCGACCACCACACGCAGCGGCCAGTGCTCGGGCGGCGCGAGCTGCGAAGCCGCCAGATCTTGAGGGCTCTTGCCGCTCGCGAGCGGCAGCTCCACGTAGCCGCCGAAAGCAGAGCGCGCGGCCGACACCGACGCCGCCCGCGCCAGCGCGCTGACCGCAGCCCGATCGAACGGCAAGCCCGCTGCCGCACGCGCCGCAGCCGCCAGGGCTGCGAAGCCGGACGCGCTCGAAGCCAGCCCGGAGGCCGTGGGGAAATCGTTGCTGCTCTGCACCTGCGCGAACAGCCCGAGGCTCGCTTGGCGCCGCACGGTGTCGAGCAGAGCGCTCACGCGCGCGGTCTCCTTACGCTCGGCAGGCTTGCCGTCGAGCTCGAAGCTGTCCTCATGCAAGCCGTGCACGAATCGCACGAGCGTGCGCGTGGTGAGCGGCTCGAGCGTGACCGACACGCTCGGCACGGCAGGCAGGTTGAGCTTCTCGTCGGCCTTGCCCCAGTACTTGGCCAACGCGATGTTGGCGCGGGCGAGCGCCCGGGCTTCGAGCGCGGAGTTGCTCATGGCCCGACCTCGGCGACGAAGCTCTTCGCCGAGAGCTCGGCGAGCGCAGCCTGCACGCGCTCGGCCTGTGCCACGTGCTCGCACAGCGCGATCATGCAGCCACCGCCGCCGCCGCCCGTGAGCTTGGCGCCCAGAGCGCCCGCGTTCTCGGCCACCTCGCACATCTCTTCGAGCCGCGACGTCGAGAGCATCAACGTGCTCAAGAGCTTCTGGTTCAGGACCATCAGTTGACCGAGCCTCCACAGCTCGCCGGCCACGAGCGCGCTCCTGCCATTGTTCACGAGCGCCTCCATGCCATCGAAGATCTGCTCGAGCTTCTGCGGATTGCGCGCGTGCTGCCGGCCGACCGAGGCCACGGTCTCTGCTGTGCTGCCTGGCTCGCCGCTGTCGCCGACGACGAGCGTGAGCTTGCGGCCGAGCTTGACCGGTTCGAGCGGGCTGCCCTTGCGATAGACGGCTACGCCACCACTGCTCGCAAGCGCCGTGTCCACGCCCGAGGGATTGCCGTGAAACACCCGTTCCGCGGCGAGCGCAACCTCGGCCACCTCGCCGGGGCCGCGCTCGATGCCGAGCACCTCGTCGATCGCACGCACGATCGCGACGCTGAGCGCGGCGGAGCCGCCCAGCCCCGCGGACCCCGGCAAGGCGATGCGCGCATGAACGCACAACGGTGGCGGCTTCGGATACGCAGCGAGCAGAGCGCGGAACGCCTGGCGCAGCATCTCGGAACGCGGGTCGGGCTGCTCTGCATCGGCGTCGAAGGCCACGCCCCACGGCTCGACCTCCAGCCGCGGCTTCTCGGCGACCTTGGCCAGCGCCTCGGCGCCGCGCGGCAACGCGGCCGCGATCGCGGGCCGGCCATACACCACGCCGTGCTCACCGAGCAGGATCAGCTTGCCGTGCCCGAAGCCCACTGCCGCACTCTTAACCAGCCTTGGCCCGCCTACGCAAGCCGGGTGTGACGCGGGGCGGCACGCGCCGCCCCGCCCCGACGAAGTGAATTCGTCGGGGCCCCACCCCACGCTTCGCTCTAGCTTCGCTCCCCTCTCGTCGCAAAGCGACGATTCACCCCTCAGTTGGCGAGTCAACTCAACTCGTTTATCAACACGGTCATGGCGCCGACGAAGAACCCGCTGCGTGTCCCCGAGAACGCGTGTACGAGCCGCGTGGAGTATCGTGTGCCGTTTTACGACACGGACGCGATGGGTGTCGTGCACCACGCAAACTACGTGCGCTATCTCGAGCTCGCTCGGGTGCGCTTCCTGCAAGAGCACGACGAGCCATACGTACAGTACGTGGCGCAGGGCATCCACGTGGTGGTGACGCGCGTCGAGATCAAGCTCAGGCGCGCGACGCGCTTCGACGAGCTACTCGCCGTGACCGGCTGGCTCGAGCGCGTCCGGTACGCGTCGTTCTCGTTCGGTTACGTGATCGACTGCGATGGCGAGCTCAGCGCGAACGCCACGACCGAGCACGCCGTCGTCGACTTACAAGGCAAGCTGCAACGCATGACCGACGCCCACCGCGAGCGTCTGCTCAAACTGGTTGCCCGTTGAGGCGCCCGCCTCTCCGTTCAACTATCCCGCATGGCCAGGGCCGTCGCGAGCGCATCGAGCATGGCCGTGCCCTCGCGGCTGAGCGGTGCTCTGCGCAGCGCTTCGCGGGCTTCGCCGAGCAGCGTCGCGATTTTCGCTTCGAGCCGCTCGCGCACGCCGGAGCCCAGCAACACCTCGGTGGCGCGCGCCACTGCCGCATCGCTCGCGTCCGACTTGCCGGCAACCGCATCGACCACCGCGAGCCCCGAGCTCGAAAGCAGCGCGCGCGCCTCCGAGAGCAGCGCCGTGCGCTTGCCAGCGCGCAGATCGTTGCCCACCGGTTTACCGGTCGCGCTGGCGCTCCCGAACGCGCCCAGCAAATCGTCGCGGAGCTGGAACGCGAGCCCGAGCGGCGCGCCGAAGCGCTCGAGCGCGGCGAGCTGCTCGGCACCGGCGTCAGCGAGCAACGCGCCGAGCCGAAGTGGCCCGCGCACGGTGTAGCTGCCGGTCTTGAGGTTGTGCACGAGCGCGACCTCGGTGTGCCCGAGCAAGTCGAGCTGCTGCCCACACACGACCTCGAAGTGCATCTGGCCAAAGGCCGCCAAGGCCTGCCGCAAGCGCCGTTCGGGAAACGGCGCCGACGCGATCAGCTCCCACGCGAAGCCGCTCATCAGGTCCGAAGCCAAGATTGCCAAGCTCGCGCCGAGCTGCGCGTTGCCGCGCGCGTGCGCAAACGCGGCGTGGACCGAGGGACCTCCGCGGCGCTGCTCGTCGCCATCCATCCAGTCGTCCTGGATCAGGAAGTAGGTCTGCAAGAGCTCGAGCGCGGCCGACACATCGAGAGTGCGGCTCGGATCGCCCGCCGCATCGACCGCGACGAAGCCGGCGTAGAGCGCGGCCGGCCGCAATCGCTTGCCGCCGCGCATGGTCAGCTCGGCCGACGCGGAGACGAGCTGTTCTGCCTCGGGCGACGTGCTCCGGGCGATCGCGATCTTGCTCGCGAAGAGCTCGGCCAATCGCGCGTTCACGCGCTCGACCACGCCGTTCACGAAGCTCGTCTGGGCGCCCACCGCCGTCACGATGGGTGGTCTAGACCGGATCAGGCACGGACGCCAGACAGCGTTTCGGGTCTCGCGCGCGCGGCGGGGCGAGCGCGCGTGCTTGGCCGGGCCTCGGACTTCGTGCTTCACTAGTCCCGATGGCGGACATCAAGCAGCGCAAGGTCGACCACCTCGAGCTGTGCGCCACCGACGAGGTCGCGTTTCGCCAGCGCAGCACGCTGCTCGAGTGCGTGCAGCTCGTGCATCAGTCGCTGCCCGAGCTCGCATGGGACGAGCTCGACACCAGCGTGAGCCTGCTCGGTAAGACGCTGCGCGCCCCGCTGATCATCGCGGCCATGACAGGCGGCAGCGACCCGTCGGCCGAGGTCAACCGCGAGCTGTCGGCGATCGCGGAAGCGCGCGGCTACGGCTTCGGCCTCGGCTCGCAGCGTGCGATGCAGCGCTCGCCGGAGACCGCGTGGACGTACGAGGTGCGCAAGCATGCGCCGACGACGTTGATCCTCGGCAACGTCGGCGTAGTGCAAGCGCGCGCGTGCTCGAGCCAAGCCCTCGCAAAGCTCGCCGCGGACATCGGCGCCGATGCGCTCTGCGTGCACATGAACCCGGCGATGGAGCTGATTCAAGAAGAAGGCGATCGGGATTTTCGCGGCTGCGTGGACACCTTCGGACGCTTGGTGCGCGAGCTGCCACTGCCGGTGGTGGCCAAGGAGACCGGCAACGGCATCAGCCGCGAGACCGCAGCGCAGCTGGCTCAGGTGGGAGTGCAGGTCATCGACGTGTCGGGCGCGGGCGGAACAAGCTGGGTCGGCGTGGAAACGCTGCGCGCGCGGGATCAAGCGCGCGCTCTCGGCGAGGCGCTGTGGGATTGGGGCGTGCCGACCGCGGTCTCCGTGGCGTACGCGACCCAAGCCGGGATGACGGCGATCGCTACGGGCGGGATGCGCACCGGGCTCGACGTAGCGCGGGCGATCGCGCTCGGCGCGAGGGCAGCCGGCATTGCGCGACCGATGCTGCAAGCTCTGCGCGAGCACGGACGCGCAGGCGCCGAGGCCTACCTCGACCGCGTAGAGCAGGAGCTGCGCGCGGTGATGCTGCTGTGCGGCGCCCGGAGGCTGAGCGACCTACAGCGTGCGCCCCGCGTCCTCCGCGGTGAGCTTAGGGACTGGCTCGCGGTTTCGGTTTAGTGACCGGGGAGGGCACGCGCCGTCCCCGCCCGTTGGGCAAAGCCCACCGGGGCCCACCCTTCCGCGAGGTTCGCTCCGCTCACGGGTTCTCCGTACGCGCCGCGTGCCCTGCGCTGCACACTTGGCGGTGGATATGTCACTGGAGCCCACAGTCTCTCTGCTGATACGGGTGACGAGCTGCCGAGCAGCTATACTTCGTGATAAGAATGAATGAGGAACGAGCCGGCGACGCGCCTGGGCGCGCAGGATAACTCGAGGCAAGCGATGGCTCTGTCCGAACGCAAACCCGCGTGGTTGAAGGTTCCGCTCGCCGGCGGCGAGCGCCACGCGGAGCTCAAGCGCTTGTTCCGCACGCTGGGGCTCAGCACGGTGTGCGAAGAAGCGCGCTGCCCAAACGTGGGTGAGTGCTGGCGCGAAGGCACGGCCACGCTGATGCTGCTCGGGGACACCTGCACGCGGGGCTGCCGGTTCTGCGCCGTGAGCAGCGGCAACCCGGGCGGCGTGGTGGACGAGCGCGAGCCCGAGCACGTGGCGGCGGCGCTCGGTCGAATGCAGCTAGCCTATGTGGTGCTGACCATGGTCGACCGCGATGACCTGCAAGATGGCGGTGCGCGCCATGTGGCAGCCACCGTGCGGGCTATTCGCGAGCACAGCCCTGGCACGCTGATCGAGACACTGGTCGGCGATTTCGGCGGCCAACTACGAGACGTGGCGACGCTGGTCGAGG
>JBIOJD010000045.1:0-15428 GCA_044450485.1 Polyangiales bacterium
AGGCCGCGCTCCGCGGCCAGAACGCGGGCCTCGTGGAGAGTCTCTTCGTCGATGGTCAGGGTGATGTTCCGAGCTGTAGACACCGCGAATACGTGTAGCACGTGTTTCACGTGCACGCAAGAGGCGTCACGCGGTCCTTCCTCCACGCCCTCGTCCCAGTCCTTTGAGGCTCGCGACCCTTCACCGGCGTGAGGCTTGCCGGGTCCGGCCTCTGCGCGGGGGGCGTAGAAGCGTGCCATTCGCATGCTAGGAAGACCTCGAATGGCACGCTTCTCCGAGCGCGCCTTGCGCGGCGTAGATTGAGCGTGCGGTCTCGCTCCACCCGACGCATCTGCAAGGCGCGCGTCCCCCCGCGCAGAGCCCGGACCCGGCAGGCTGGCCCAGCAGGATCCGGGTGCCCAGCCGGCCCAGCACGATCCGACTCGACGCTGCCTCAGCTCGCCATGCTGCGGAGCACGTACTGCAGGATGCCGCCGTGGGCGTAGTACTCGAGCTCTTGTGGGGTGTCGATGCGCGCGAGGACTTCGAATTGCTTGCTGCCGGCAGTGACCTGCAGCCGCTTGCGCGCGGTCATGCCGGCAGCGATCCCGGCAATCGCGAACACCTCTTCGCCGGTCAAGCCGAGCGACTCGCGCGTCTGGCCATCGACGAACTCGAGGGGCAGCACGCCCATGCCGATCAAGTTCGAGCGGTGAATACGCTCGTAGCTCTCGCAGATCACCGCACGCACCCCGAGCAGCGCCGTGCCCTTGGCTGCCCAGTCGCGCGACGAGCCGGTGCCATACTCCTTGCCGGCGATCACGATCAGCGGGACGTGCTCTTCGCGGTAGCGCATCGCGGCATCGTAGATCGAGAGTTGCTGGCCGTCCGGCAGGTGCCGCGTCACGCCGCCCTGGGTCCCGGGAGCGAGCAGGTTGCGCAGCCTCACGTTGGCGAACGTGCCACGCATCATGACCTCGTGGTTGCCGCGCCGGCTGCCGAAGGAGTTGAAGTCGCGCACTGCGACACCGTGTTCTTGCAGGTACTTCGCGGCAGGCCCGGTCGCGGCGATGTCGCCCGCGGGTGAAATGTGATCGGTCGTGACAGAATCGCCGAGCACCGCGAGCGCGCGGGCGTTCGCGATGTCACCCGGTTTCTGTGGCGCGCCGGCGCGTAGGCCGTCGAAGAAAGGTGGCTTGCGGATGTAGGTCGAGGCTTCTTCCCAGGCGAAGATCTCGCCGCTCGGCGCCTTCACCGCGCGCCAGCGCTCTGGACCTTCGAGAACGCGCGCGTAGCGCGCCGCGAACATCGAGGCGGCCAAGTGCTCGCGGATCGCGGTCGAGATCTCTTGCTGGCTCGGCCAGATCTCACGCAGGTACACCGGCTTGCCGTTCGTGTCTTCGCCCAGGGCGTCTTGCTCGAAGTCGATGTTCATCGTGCCGGCGAGCGCATAGGCGACGACCAGCGGCGGCGACGCCAGGTAGTTCGCGCGCACCTGCGGATGGATGCGTCCCTCGAAGTTGCGATTGCCGGAGAGCACCGCCGCTGCCACCAGATCCCCTTGCTTAATCGCATCTGCGATCGGCTGCGCAATGGGCCCCGAGTTGCCGATGCACGTCGTGCAACCGTACCCGACCAGGTGGAACCCGAGCGCCTGCAGTGGCTCCTCGAAGCCGGCGTGCTTCAGATAGTCGGTCACCACTTGCGAGCCAGGCGCGAGACTGGTCTTGACCCAGGGCTTGCTGCGCAGTCCTCGCGCGACGGCCTTCTTCGCCAGCAGGCCCGCGGCCATCAGCACGGCAGGGTTGCTGGTGTTGGTGCAGCTCGTGATGGCGGCGATCACCACGTCGCCATGGCTCAGCTCGAAGCGCTGCCCGTCGAGCGTGACGGGCACACGCTGGGCAGCGTCGCCCTTGCCACCGAGCAGCGCGGGCAGCGAGCGCTGGAAGCTCGCGCGCGACTCGCGCAGCGGGACGCGGTCCTGCGGCCGGCTCGGGCCCGCGATCGACGCCTCCACCGTGGACAGATCGAGCTTCAGCGTATCGGTGAAACGAAGCCGCTGTCCCTTGCTTCGGAACAGGCCCTGCTCCTTGCAATAGCGCTCGACGAGCTGCACCTGCTCCTCGCTGCGGCCCGTGAAGCGCAGATATGCCAGCGCCTCGGCATCGACTGGGAAGAAGCCCATGGTCGCACCGTACTCGGGCGCCATGTTGGCGATGGTCGCGCGGTCTGGAAGTGACAGGTGATCGAGGCCATCGCCGTAGAACTCGACGAACTTGTCGACCACGCCCTTCTTGCGCAGCATCTGCACCACGGTGAGCACGAGGTCGGTCGCGGTCACGCCCTCGCGCATCGCACCGTATAGCTCGAAGCCCACGACCTGCGGCACGAGCATGGACACCGGCTGCCCGAGCATCGCGGCCTCGGCCTCGATCCCGCCCACGCCCCAGCCGAGCACACCGAGCGCATTGACCATCGTCGTGTGCGAATCGGTACCGACGAGCGTGTCCGGGTAGACCACGGTGCGGCCATCGCGCTGCGCGCTGAACACCACCTTGGCCAAGTACTCGAGATTGACTTGGTGAACGATGCCGGTACCGGGCGGCACGACGCGCAGCCCTTCGAACGCCCCTTGGCCCCACTTGAGGAAGCGGTAACGCTCCTCGTTGCGCTCGAATTCGAGCCTCACGTTGTCGTCGAAGGAGCGCAGCGAGCCACTGCTGTCCACCTGGACCGAGTGATCGATCACGAGGTCCACCGGCTGCAGCGGATTGATGCGCGAGGCAGCGCCGCCAAGCCCGGCGAAGGCCCCACGCATCGCCGCGAGGTCCGCGACCACCGGCACGCCCGTGAAGTCCTGCAGCAGCACACGTGCAGGCCGATACGCGATCTCCGTGCTCGGCTTCTGCTTCTCATCCCACTGCGCGATGGCCTCGATGTCCTTGGCCGTGACGGTGTTGCCGTCCTCGTTGCGCAGCAGGTTCTCGAGCAAGACCCGCAGCGAGCACGGGAGCGTATCGACTTGGCCGACGCCCGCCCGGCCGAGCGCGTCGA
The DNA here is from genome assembly GCA_044450485.1 of Polyangiales bacterium. Lineage (GTDB taxonomy): Bacteria > Myxococcota_A > Polyangia > Polyangiales > JAFGIB01 > CAVZVA01. The sequence continues at coordinate 3,034 of JBIOJD010000045.1, forward strand.
TGCGATGCAGCTCGACGCGCTTGCCGCCCACGTCGAGTGTGGCCTGACTTCCAAACGTATCCATTCGCTTGCTCATGGGACCCTCGCTGTGCTCCAAGTATTGTCCACGTTTTTTGGGTCACCTGCCGCGGGTTTTTGCGCGACTTTACAAGGCGCGGTCGAAGCGCTAAACGTCCTGCGCCGCGCCCGCACGCCTCGGCGGCGGATGCGGCGTCCGCCGGCAATGGCGGACAAGGCGCCGTAGCCAAGCGGTCAGGCAGAGGTTTGCAAAACCTCCATACACCGGTTCGAATCCGGTCGGCGCCTCCATCCAAGTCCAACTTGGCCGTGTCTCGACCTGCACCGCACCGGCCGGGAAGTTTCCGCATCCATTGAAACCTCTGGTGGCCGTGTCGTGAGCCCGCCGCGCAGGGTATTCTCCGCCGGCGCCGAAAGGGCGCATGCAGGAGTGGCGCCGAGCGTGCGACGACCGCCGACCGTGCCTCGCCGAGCGCTTCGGGCCGCAGCGCTCGGCTGCGTGATCGGCTGCGCCGGGGGGCTGCTCGCGGTTTGCTCCGATTTCGGCGCACACTGGTTGTGGCTCGACACATGGCCCGATCGCGCCACGCTGCTCGTGCGCCTGATGGGGCTCGAAGTCCCGCTGGGCGGCGCGATGGGTGCGGTGATCGGTGCCGTGATGGGCGCGACCGAGGGCGCGATCGAGCGCACCATCGACCAGCCTGGCGTGGCGGACGGATCTCGGCTGGGCGACAGGCTGCGCGCGCTGCGGCTCACTTCGCTGTGTACGCCGGGCCTGCTGTGGATCGGCGTGTCTTTGTTCGGGGGTGGCAAGATGTCCCGACTACCGGCGCGACATGCGCTGGAGGTCGTGGCCTGCGCGCTGCTCGTCGCCGCGATGTTGGCGGTTGCCTACGCTGGCCACCGCCTGAACGGCCGAGCGCTGCTCGAAACCGGTCTGCGCCGCAATCTCGTGCTGCTGGCGCTCGCGTTGGGCTTCCTCCTCGACAAGCTGAACCAGTGGGTGCTGCCGGGCCTTTACGACTACCTGCACGCAGCGCTCTCGCTGAGCTCCTTCGCGCTCTATGCGAGCGCGGCCTGGCTGCTGCTCGGGGCCCGCTTGCGAGGGCGTGCGTCGACGGCTCTGACGCTCGGTTTGCTGCCCGCGCTGGCCGCGCTCGGCATCGGCCTGCTCGGCACGTTTCGCGGGCTCGACCAGAATCAGAACGTGCGGGTTGCCCTCTTGCACCCGAACGTGCCGCACGCCCGCGCGCTGCTGCAGGCGCTCGCGCCGTTCGTGATCGAGCCCGCGCAGCGGCGCGAAATGGAGCAGGCCAGGCAGCGTGCGCGCCTGGCGCGAGCGCAGAGCTCGCGACACGCCCGCAGTGCGGTCGGCCCCGTGCTCGACGACGCGCACGTGTTGCTGATCAGCGTGGACGCCCTGCGACCCGACCATCTGGGCAGCTACGGCTACGCACGACCCACGTCGCCGCAGCTCGATCGCTTCGCGGAGCAATCGGTCCTGTTCGAGCGCGTGTACGCGCCCGCCCCGCACTCCAGCTACTCGCTGTGCTCGCTGATGACCTCGGAGTATCTACACGAGACGCTCGACCTCGGGCAAACGCCACCCCAGCAGACGCTCGCGCGCGTGTTCAGCGACGCCGGCTACCACACCGCGGCCTTCTACAGCGAGGGCATCTTTCACACGGCTGCAGAGCGCCTCCAGTGCTACGAGCGTGACGCATTCGGCTTCGCCCTGCACGACCAGGTCACCTACACCGCGGAGCAGCTCACCGACCGCGTGCTCGAGGAGATCGACCGCACGGTCGCGCGCGGCGAGCCCAACAGCTTTCTGTGGGTGCACTACTTCGACGTGCACGAGCCTTATCGCTCCACGCACTTCGGCACCTCCGATCTCGACCGCTACGACGGCGAGATCTTGCACGTCGACGGCGAGATCGCCCGGCTCGTGCGTGAGGCGCGCCGCCGACTCAAGCGCGAGGTCATCGTCGCGCTCACGGCCGACCACGGCGAGGAGTTCCGCGATCACGGCGGCGTCTACCACGGCTCGTCGCTGTACGAGGAGCAAGTGCGCGTGCCGCTGATGCTGAACGCGTCCGCGCTGTCGCCGCGGCGCGTGCGCAGCACGGTCAAGACGCTGGACCTCGCGCCCACGTTGCTGGGACTGGTCGGGCTCAGCCCGCCGCCGAGCATGCGCGGCGATGACCTCCGTGGGCTCGCGGTCGGTCAACCGAGCGAGGCTGGCGTTGCTTTCTCGGCTGTCATTCACAAGAAAATGGTGGTGCGCTGGCCGTACAAGCTGATCGCGGATCTGCGCTTTGGCGCCTTCGAGCTCTACGATCTCGAGCACGACCCGCGCGAGCGCGACAACCTGGCGGACTCACGGCCCGAGATCCTCGCCTCGCTGCGGGGCGAGGTCTACGCCTGGCTCGACTCGCTCGCGCCTACTGCCCGCGAGCGCGACTCTGTCGCGCGCTTGGCGCTCGACCGGGGCAGGCTCGGCGATCGGCGGTCGGTCGAGCCGCTGTGTGGGCTGCTCGACGACGAGCACGCCAGCGCGGCAGACCGGGCTGAGGCTGCGCGCATCCTCGGCCGGCTGTCGGACGAGCGCGCGACGCCCGCCTTGCTCCGCGCGCTGCACAGTCGCAGCCCGCGCGTTTCGGCCGAGTCTGCGATCGCGCTCGGACGCATGTTCGACCCTCATGCACGTTCGGCGCTGCGGCGCCTGGTCGAATGCGAGGATCCGCAGCTCCGTACGCGCGCAGGCGTGTCGCTCGCCCGCCTCCGCGACACGCACGCAGTGCCCGCCCTGGTCGAAGCGTTGTGGACCGGGCAAGACGACTACGAGCGCCAGGAGGCGGTTCGCTGGCTCGGGCGCTTGCGCGACCCGCGTGCGCTCGACCCGCTGATCGAAGTGTTGCCAGAGATGCGCACGCGCTACCTCGTCCCGGTCGCGCTCGGCATGATCGGGGACGACCGCGCATACCGTACGCTGCTCGATTTGCTGACGTGGGACCGGCACTCGAACGTGCGCGATGCAGCGGTGCAAGGGCTCGGCCTGCTCGGCGACCGGCGCGCGATTCCGCTCTTGGTGCAGCTGGCAACCGAAGACGAGACGCTCAAGATGGCCACCGAATCGCTCGTCCGGTTGGACGCCCTGCAGAGCGGCGCGATCGGCGGCGCCGACATCGTGCAAGGCGACCCGGTTCTGCACGACTTCGAGAATTGCCACGTGGGTCCACCACGTCACGATTGGGATTACGACCACCGCACCTACTGCACCACGCGCGGAGCCGTGGCGACGCTGGATCTGCAAGTCCCTCAGGCGGTGTCGGAGGCGCCATTCGGCGCGATCGCCGCGCTCGCGATCAAACGCGCGGACACGACCAGGCCGGTGACGCTGACGCTCAGCATCGACGGGAAGCGGATCGACGCCGTCGCGGTCGACGGCCGCTGGGCCGAGTACCGGTTCATGTTGCGACCGCGGAGCCTGCCGCGAGGTCGCGTCGAGGCACGCCTCGAGAGCGACGATCCGAGCGCCCGTGTCACGCTCGACCATCTATTGCTGTTGCCGCGAACGTCGGAGTGGATCGCCGAGCGAGCCGAGTGACCACCGGCGGCACCCTTCATGCCCCGCTCCCAAGTATCCGGCCGTGGCCGAGACCCCGCACCACGCACAGCGCACCCTCCGCGCTCTTGCCGAGCGCGAGCAACTGACCCCGATCGTCGCACAGCAACAAAGGCTCTGTGGGTGCCGAAGTCCACGCGCCCGTGGATTGCGCGTGCGCAAATGCGATCGGCCGGCCGTGGCGCGCATGGGCGGCGCCCTCGGCGTCTAGCACGATGCGTGGGACGTCGGGCAGCGCGCGCTCGAGGGGCAGCATCGCCTGCATGAGTCTGTCGCGAGCGCTCATGTCGCCCTCGGCCGCAGCCACCACCGACTCGAAAGCGGCGCATTGCGAAAGCTGGAACGGGCCCGACCGCGTCCGCCGAAGCTCTGCAAGGTGTCCGACCGTACCGAGCGCAGCCGCGAGATCGCGCGCCAACGCGCGCACGTAGAAGCCTTTGCCGCACTCCACCCGCAAACGGATGCGGTGCTCCGTGAGGTCGCTGACCTCGAGCGAATCGACTCTCGTGGTGCGCTCCGGCGGCACCAGGGCCTCGCCGCGCCGCGCTCTACGGTACAGGGGTTGTCCGCCTTGCTTGATCGCGCTCACGGCCGGCACGCGTTGGGTGATCTCGCCGACGAAGCCCAACGCGGCTTCTCGAACCAGCTCGAGCGAAAGGCCACTGGGCAAGGGCGCGCGGCGCAGCACCGCACCGTCGGCATCGAGCGTGTCGGTCTCCTCGCCCAGCGCGACGACGGCATCGTAGGCCTTGTCGTCGAGCGCAAGGTACCGGACGATCTTCAGCGCCTCACCGATCGCGAGCACGAGCACGCCGGTCGCGAGCGGATCGAGCGTACCGGCGTGACCCACGCGGCGGGTTCCGAGCGCGCGCCGCACCAGCGCCACCACGTCGTGCGAAGAGCGCCCGAGCGGCTTGTCCACCACCAGCACGCCATGTGTCACGGGTCGAGCATTCCGAGCGCGCGGCTAGCCTCGGCCAACACCATCTCACGCGCTTGGCGCAGGTCGCAGTCGAGCGTGGCTCCGGCGGCTGCGCGATGGCCTCCACCGCCGAGCGCGCGCGCGACCTCCGCAACGTCCACCCGCCCGGCGCTGCGCATGCTGAGGCGCGACAGCACTTGACCGAAGTCGGTCTCGTCGGAGCGCGGCCTGCGCTCCCACAACATGATCGAGACCTCCACGCCTTTGATCATGCGTCCATACTCGACCATGCCCTCGACCATGCGCTCGGTTGCGCCGGCTCGCTCGATCATCGCGGACGTGATGCACAGGATCGCCACCCGCCCGGTGAACTCGGTCTCGATGGCGTTGATGGCGAAGCCGAGCAGCCGGAGCCGTTCCATCGGCCAGCTCTCGAACACGTGCGACGCGACCTGCCAGGGGTCGACCCCGAGCTCGAGCAGATCGGCCGCGAGCCGCAGCGTCGCGGGCGTCGTGCCGGCGTATCGAAAGTTACCGGTGTCCGCAACGATCGCTGTGTATAGGGGCTCCGCAGCCGCCGCCGGCAAGGGGTCGAGCCCCAACGCCTTGGCCAGCTCCAGCACTACGATCGCGGTCGCGCACGCCTCGACGTCTCGCACCACGACGTCTCCGAAATCGTCGTGCACCAGATGATGGTCGATGATCACGCGGGGCCCGCTGATGGCCAGCGGGGGCAACGCCCGCGGCAACAGCGAGCGAGCGGCCGTGTCCGTGATCAACATGGCGTCGAAGCGCACTGCCGGAGGCAAGCTCTGCCTCACGTGCTCGACACCGCGCAGGAAGCCGAGCATCTCGGGGATCTGATCACGGTTGTAGAGCACGACTTCCTTGCCGAGCGCCTTGAGGATCTCCGCGAGGCCGAGCATCGAACCGACCGCGTCCGCGTCGGGCAACACGTGACAGGTCAGCAAGAAGCGTTGGCCGTTGCGGATGAGCTGCACTGCTTGATCGAATCCGTTGTTCACTTCTCTGGCTCCTCGGCTGCGATCTCGGAGAGCAGGGCCTCGATGCGGGCGGCCTGATCGATGTTCTCGTCCCAGAAGAACCTCAGCTCCGGCTGATGCTTGATCGCCAGCCGCGGCGCGAGCTCGCGCCTGAGAAAGCCCGCGGCGCGGTTGAGCGCGCCGACCAAAGCCGCACGTGCCGGCTCCGGCACCTCGGCACGCAATAGGCGCACGTAGATGCGCGCATGGCTCAAGTCGTCGCTCACCTTGACGGCCGTGATGCAGCAATCGGCCGCATTCGGGTCGCGGACCACACCGCGAACCAAGAGCTCCATCAGCTCGGCCTTGATGCGCTCGGCGACACGGTCTGCGCGCTTGAAGGCCGCTTGGTTCACGGCTGCTCCTCCTCGGTGTCGAAGCTCAAGTGGTCCTCGGCGTGGTCATCCCCTACGTGGAGCAATTCCAAGCTGCGGTCGAGCGGGACGGCCTCGGTTTGGCCTGAAGCGAAATCGGCGATGGTGTCCAGCATGGAGTTCGCGTGGCGCGATCCGTTCGAGACCACGGCGAAGCCGAGCACCGCGCGCCGATGATCGTCCATGGACGCCACCTCTGCGATGGCCACGTTGAAGCGACCGCGCGTGCGGTCGACGATCCGGCGCACGACCCGCCGCTTGCCCTTCAGCGAGTCGTTGCCCGGCAAACTGAACGTGATGCGGCAGACACCTACGACCACTACTTCGGCCTTCCCCCAACCAGCAGCCTCAGAGCGAGGCCGAGACCTCTTGCACCTCGAAACACTCGATGACGTCGTGCTCCTTGAGGTCATTGAAGTTCTCGAGGCCCACGCCACACTCGAGACCCGCGCTCACCTCGCGCACGTCGTCCTTGACCCGGCGCAGCGACTTGATGCTGCCTTCCCAGACCGGCACCGAATCGCGCACCAGGCGCGCGCGACCCGAGCGCGCGATCTTTCCGTCGGCGACGAAACAACCGGCGATCGTTCCCTTCGGGATTTGGAAGAGCTGGCGAACCTCGGCATGACCGAGCGAGACCTCTTTGTAGGTCGGCTTGAGCAGGCCGACCATCGCGCTCTTCACCGCATCGACCGCCTCGTAGATGATGCTGTAGGTGCGGATCTCCACCTGCTCTTCTTTGGCGAGCTTGCCCGCGGTGCCGCTCGGACGCACGTGGAAGCCGATGATGATCGCCTTCGACGCCGAGGCGAGCATCACGTCGTTCTCGGTGATACCGCCCACGCCGCTGTGGATGACGTTCACCTTGACCTTGTCGGTGGACATCTCCTCGAGCGCCTTGACCAGCGCCTCGCCCGAGCCCTGCACGTCGGCCTTGACCACGAGCTTGAGCTCCTGAGCTTCGCCTTCCTTCATCTTCTCGAACAGCGCGTCGAGCCCGGTCTTGGCCCCCAGCACGGGCTGGCCCTTCGCGGGCGCCAGCTTCTTGCGGCGGTCGGCCACCTGCTGCGCCACGCGCAAATCGGTCACGGCGTAGAACGTGTCGCCGATGTCCGGGACCTCGGACAAGCCGAGCACCTCGACCGGCGTCGATGGACCCGCTTTCGCGACCTGCTTGCCGCGATCGTCGGTCATCGCGCGAATCTTGCCGTACGCGCCGCCGGCCACGACCACGTTGCCGGTGGTGAGCGTTCCGTCCTGCACGAGAACGTTCGCGACCGGTCCCCGGCCCTTGTCTAGATACGACTCGAGCACCACGCCGGTCGCCGGAACCTTCGGGTTCGCGGTGAGCTCGAGGATCTCGGCTTGCACCAGCACGCCGTCGAGCAGCTCTTCGATGCCCTCTCCGGTCACCGCCGACACCTTGTAGAACTGCGTATCGCCGCCCCACTCTTCCGACTGCAGACCCTCCGACGCGAGGTCGCGCATCACGACGTCGGGACGAGCGTCCGGCTTGTCGATCTTGTTGATGGCGACGACCATCGGCACTTCGGCGGCCTTGGCGTGGTTGATCGCTTCGCGGGTCTGCGGCATCACGCCGTCATCCGCGGCGACCACCAGGATGACGACATCGGTCACCTCGGCACCGCGCGCGCGCATCGCAGTGAATGCAGCGTGGCCCGGTGTGTCGAGGAACACGACGGGACCCTTCTTGTGCTCGACGCGATACGCGCCGAGGTGCTGCGTGATACCGCCCGATTCGCCGCCCGCGACGTTGGTCTTGCGGATGCGGTCGAGCAACGAGGTCTTGCCGTGGTCGACGTGACCCATCACGGTCACGACCGGCGGCCGCAGCGTGCGCTCGTCTTCGACGTCATCGAAGGTGCCGCGCGCCTCGACGATGAAGGCGTCGTCGGTCACGGCCACGTTCTCGACCTCGAAGCCGAACTCCGAAGCGAGCACGCCGGCGGTGTCGGCGTCGAGGCTGCTGTTGATGTTCAGGCCCATCATGCCCATCTGCATCAGCTTGGCCAGCACCTCGGTGGCCTTGAGCGACATGCGTTGGGCCAGCACCTGCAAGCTGATCTGATCCTCGATCCGGATCACGCGCTTGGCTGCGCTCGGCGTGGTGAGCTCGGGCTTTTGCGCCTTCTTGCCGGGCGCCATTTTGCGCGCGCGGCCGGGCCTGCCGCGTTGCGGCTGGCGGCCGGTAGGACCGATCGCAGAACGTGCGAGCTCGCGACGACGCGGCGCCGCCGGGCTTTGTTGCGCCACGCGCGCAGCGTGCTCGGACACGATGCGCGAGCGTGCAGCCTCCGACAACTGGGTGACGGGTGTGGCCACCATGTTGCCGCGCGCGACCACGCCAGGAGGCAGATCGCTGTGCGCGAGACGCTGTTGGAACGGCAGCGGCCCCGCGCGGCGCGCTGGAGCCTCGTATGCTCCCTCGGCATCGCTTTCCCCGGCATCCTCGTGTCGAGGTGCGGGCTCCGAGCCCGTGGCTGCAGGCTCCGCACGAGCTGCGACTTCGACCTGTGCGGCCGGAGCCGGCGTGGGCGCGGGCTTGGGTGTGGCGACGGGAGATGGCTTGGGCTCTTCGCGTGACACCGCGGGTGCGGCCACCGCAGAGTGCGGGGTCGACACGGGCTCGGGCTTGGGCGTCGCCGGACGACGCGCGGCGGGCTCGGCTTGCTCAGTCTCCACGCGCTTGCGCGCTGCAGGGGCCGCGGGCGCCGCGGGCACGGGGCTCGGAGTCTCGGACGCCTGCGCGGCGGCGACCTCGGGCTCGCCATCGTCGCGCTTCAGCGAGCGGCGGCGCACCACGGTCGGTCGGATGCGCTCCTCGACCACGTTCTGCTGCTTTTCCTTCTCGATCGCGCGCTTGACGCGGTCCGCGTCGGCGATCTCGATCGAGCTCATGTGGTTGCGCACCGGAATGCCGAGCGAAGCGAGCTTTGAGACCAGCTCGCGATTGTCGAGGCCGAGCTCTCGTGCCACCTCGTAGACGCGCGTCTTGTTCATGAAGCCTCCGCGTCGAGCGCTGCGGCGCAGCGTGCCGCGCGCTGCAACTGCTCTGCGATCAAAGTATCGGTGACGGCCACGACCGCCACGCTCTGCCGGCCGAACAGCAGCCCGAGGCTGGCTTTGTCGCCGAGCACGAGACAGCTGCCACCCAAACGCTCTGCGGACTCGCAGAGCTCGCTGCGGTTGTCCGCCGCGTCCTCGGCCACGACCAGCAACGCGGTCTGCCGCCGAGCGATTGCCTCCCGCGCGCGCTCGGTGCCGATCGCGGCGCGGCCTGCGCGGTGCGCGGCCCCGAGCAAGCCATGCACGCGCCGCGTGTACTGTCCGCTGGCCCAACGCGCGAGCTCGCTGGCGTCTGCGGAGGCCTGCGACTTCAGACCGCGTCGCAACGCGCCGCTGCGCACGGCGGCGTCGAGACACCGACGATTCGGATGCACGGAGACACCGCGCCCGCTGCCCCTGTGCGAGACGTCGGGCACGAGCTGCGGCGGATCACCGGCCAGCACGAAGCGCAGCAGCAAGTCGCGTTGCTCGGACTGTTTGCAACCGGCGCAGGTGCGCTGCGCCTGTGAGTGTCGTTCGGGGCGGGACATCGGACGGGTCAGCCTCCTCCCGCTTCGGGGCCAGGAGCCTTGGCGGCTTCTTCGGCCGCAAGCTTGGCCGCCTCGGCAGCCGCACGAGCCTCGGCCTCCGCGCTCACGCGCGCAGCCACCTCGGCGCGCTGCTTGGCCTCGGCCTCCGCTTGGCGCTCGCGCGCCAGCTTCTGGCCCTCTTCGACACGCGCCGCGTCTTGCTCTTCGTAAGCGAGCACCGCATCACGCAGCTCCTGCGCACGCTTGCTGCCTAGACCAGTCCGGATCGCCAAGCGGTCGATGTCTAGCTCACCGACGATGTCGTGCGGGGTCTTGTAGCCCGCGTGCTGCAGCAGGTCGGCCATGCGCGCGGTCACGCCGCGCAAGAGCAGCAAGGTGTCGCGCTCGGCCAGCACTTTGGTGCCGCTGCACGCCTCTTCCACGCGCTTGACCCGCAAGCGGTCCATCGCTTCGCCCGCACGCCTGCGCAATGACGCCGCGTTGGCAGGGCCGCCGAGGCCCTCGAGCGACCCGAGCTCCTGCTCCGAGGCCTCGACCACCTCGTCCAAGCTGCGGAAGCCTTGCTTGTACAGCGCGAGCGCGGTCCCGCGGTCGAGCTTCTCGATCGACGCCAGCGCCGCGATCGCCTCTTCTTCCATTTGCTTGAACTTCGACTCGCCGATCACGTCGAGACGCCAGCCCGTGAGCTGCGACGCCAGACGCACGTTCTGCCCGCGCCGGCCGATGGCGAGCGACAGCTTGTCGTCCGGAACCACCAGCTCCATCGCGCTGTTCGCCTCGTCGATGATGACGCGCGAGACCTCCGCGGGCGCAATCGCGTTGCACACGAAGCGCGCGGGATCGCGATCGTAGGGTACGATGTCGATCTTCTCGCCGCGAAGCTCCTGCACCACCGCCTGCACGCGCGAGCCCTTCATGCCCACGCAAGCGCCCACCGGATCCACGTCCGGGTCGCGGCTGCTCACGGCGATCTTGCTGCGCGCGCCCGGCTCGCGAGCCGCGGCCACGATGCGCACGATGCCTTCGTAGATCTCGGGCACTTCCATCTCGAAGAGCTTGACCAGCAGGCCCACGTCGGTGCGCGCGAGGATGATTTGCGGCCCGCGCGCCTCGCGATCGATGTCGGCCAGGAACGCAACGATGCGATCGCCCGGGCGGTAGGTCTCGCGCGGCGTCTGGTAGCGCTGCGGCAACACGCCTTCGGTGCGGCCGAGGTCGACGATGATGTTCGACCCGCGCTCGAAGCGCCGCACGATGCCCGTGATGATCTCGCCCTTGCGATCTTTGTACTCGTTGAAGATGTTCTCGCGCTCGGCGTCGCGGATGCGCTGGATGATCACCTGCTTGGCGGTCTGCGCCGCGATCCGGCCGAAGCCGTGACGCGCCTGCGTCAGCCCCAGCAAGTCGCCGAATTCTTTGTCTTGCTGCTTGGCGCGATCGGTGTCCTCGTTGAGATAGAAGATCTGGAAGCCCAGCTCCTCGCCCAGCTCTGCCTCGAGGCCGTAGCGCTTGGCGTCCGAGAACGAGATCTCGCGCTCCTTGTCGGTGACCTCTTCGACCACGGTCATGTACTGGAAGAGATCGACTTGGCCGCTCTCGTCGTTGAAGCGCGCCTCGATCTCGCGGTTGACGCCGAAGGTGCGCTTGGCCGCGGTCAAGATCGCCTGCTCCATGGTCTCGACGAGAATTTTGGAGTCGATGCCCTTCTCGCGGCTGACCTGGTCGATGATGTGGCTCAGTGAAACCGTGCCTTCTTGCATGGCTAACCTCTTCGGCGGCGCAAGCGCCCGACTGCGGCTCAAAAGCGATGGATCAGATTGGCCTTGGCAATGTCGGCGAGAGGAACTCCGAGCTCCTCGCCGCTCACGTTGACTTTGACGACGTCCCCCTCGATGCCGCGGAGCACGCCTTGCAGGCGCCTGCGCCCACCCACGGGGTGGCTGGTGCGAAGGTTCACCTCGCGGCCCGCGAAACGCTCGTAGTCGCGTCGCGCCACGAGCGGCCGCTCGAGACCGGGCGAGCTCACCTCGAGCCGGTACGAGCCCAGCATCAGAGCCTCGCCTTCGACGTCGAGCACCGTGGATAGGTCCCGGCTCACCGCCTGACAGTCCGCGAGCGAGACGCCCGAGCGCCCATCGGGTTGATCGGGACGCTCGATCAAAATCTGCAGCACGCGACCGTGCTGGGTGGTGAAGCCCAGGTCGACCAGCGCGAGCCCGTGCGCCGCGCACACCGGCTCGACGAGCGGACGGAGCTCCTGTAGTTGTTCCTTGTCGTTACGCATACTTCGGCCACGCTGCCCCATTCACCGAGACCGCGCCGGCAGCGAAAACAGACAAAAAAAGGCGGACCCAACGGGAGGCCCACCTAGGCACGTTCCCTTACTTCTGCGGCGCGGTGTACCACGGCGTCCGAACCGCGGCAACCTGGATACCGGGAGCGCGCGAGCCAATAGACGGGGAGTCTCGCGACTCCCCGCCCCGACTTTGTCGGGGCCTCACCCCACGCGGAGCGGGAGCTTTGCTCCCCTCTGTCGGCGTAGCCGACATTCACCCCTCAGCGCGAGTGGGGCTGGCGTTGCAATGCTCGCGTGAGCGAAGCGAGCCTCGACCATGAAGTGGCGATGCGGTCAAGCACAGGCGTGCCCAGGGCGACCCTGAAACGCTCGGGGACACCTGCTTGGAAGGTCCACGCCGCGTGTCCGCTGCTCTCGACGCCCGTCGGCATTCGACCATGCGTGCTCTAGGGCACAAGAAGGAGGTCCGTGGGTAGGCCCCAGTCGCGGAATACGAG
>JBIOJD010000046.1:0-15243 GCA_044450485.1 Polyangiales bacterium
CCGCGTTGGGCGCATCGGGAGCGGGTGCGGTGCTCGCGGCCGGTGGTGGTGGCGGCGGTGGTGCCGGTGGGAGGTCATCGGGCGCGGATTGCGCGAGCGTCGTGGACGCGATCGAAGTCAAGAGCAGCGCGAGAGCGAGCTTGGTTCTAAGCATGTGGAAGACCCCTGGGCCCCAGGGTAGCCAAGGCGCTGCGACCAGTACAAGAGCAAGGTTGCGGCGCTGCGAGTGGCGCTCAGGCCTCGGTCAGCGGCGGCAGCGGGCAACCGAGCGCGTCGCACACCGCGCGCAGCAGCGTGTCTTCGTCCTCGGTCACGCGTTTGTCTTCGAGCACCGCGTGCGCGCACGCATCGACGACCTTGGCGCACAGCTGCGGGCTGAGCGCTCGCAAGCTGGTCAGCGCGGGCCCGAGCCCGTGTAGCAGGCGCTCGCTCGGTGCGAGCAGCTCGAGGCGAAGCTCCTGCAGCCGCGCCGCACCGGCCGAGAACGCGCGCTGGGCCGCATCGCCATCCAGCGCGCCGGCATGCGCGAGCAGCGACAGCAGCAACTGAAGCTCCGTTTGGACCGCGTCGAGCGAGCGGTAGCGCACGCGGGAGCGCTCGTGCGGCGAGCTCTCGGGCGAGAGCCGCTCGCGCAGGGTTTGACCGAGCACGTACTCGAAGATCGACACGCGCGCGTCCGCGTCGGTCAAGGCTTGCACCGTGCGTCCGAACGACGCGCGCTGATCCGCGCTCAGCGAGCGCAGCGCCGGGGCGAGCAGTGCGACGAACGGTAGCCGATCGCGGCGCGACAGCGCCTGCAACGCGTTGAGCAGACGCAAGCTCTCGGTGCGCAACGAAGGGCCCGCGAGCTGCTCGATCGCGGCGAGCTGCGCGTCGCGCACCGCCTGCTCGTCCGAAAGCAGCAACGCGAACACGCACGAGCACGCGGCGAATGGGCTCTCGGCGGCTTGTCTCAGCGCGGGCGGCAGCGCGTCGAGCATGCGGCGCCCGTCCTGCATGCTATCGGCACCCGTCGTCCCCACGCGTGACACGACGTCTCCAGGCTGCATCGCGCGCGCCTCTACGGGCTGCGGCGTCGCTGCGGCGAGCCCCAGCGTCGGCCCGTCGTCTTCGGGCTGCGCGATCGCATCCGCGACCTCGGGGAAACTGCCCTCGAAGCTGGGGTCGATGCGGCGGATGCGCAGCGCGAGCGGCGGATGCGTCGCGAGCACGCTGCCGGCAAACAGCCGCTTGCGGATGTCTCCGAAGAAGAAGTGACTGGCTTCTTCGGCGTGCGGCGCTTGCATGCTCGCGCCCTCGTGCCAGCCGCCGATCTTTTTGAGCGCGCCCGCGATGCCGCTCGGGTTGCGGGTGAATTGCACGGCGGAGGCGTCAGCGAGGAATTCGCGCTGGCGGCTGACGGCGGCTTTGATCAGCTTGCCGCACAGCTCGCCGAGCGCTCCAATCACCACCACGCCGAGCCCGAGCAGCAGCAACACCGCGCCCGGCGAGGCGCTGCGGTCGCGGCGCGAGGTCGAGACATAGCTCGTGCTGTTGCCGATGCGAATCATCAGCCGGCCGAGCAAGCCCAGGCAAACGATGCCGAACACGATGCCCATCAGGCGAATGTTCAGCGCCATGTCGCCGTTGAGCACGTGGCTCAGCTCGTGACCGATCACGCCTTGCAGCTCGTCGCGACTGAGCTTCTCCAGGCACCCGCGCGTGACCGCGACCGCGGCGTCGTCCGGCGTGAAGCCTGCGGCGAATGCGTTGATGCCGGGCTCACCATCGAGCACGAAGACCATGGGCACGGGCACACCCGCGGCGATGGCCATCTCTTCGACCACGTTCACCACGCGCTTTTCGAGCACGTCGCGCGGGCTGCCGCTCACCAGTCTGCCGCCCATCATCTCCGCGATCTGCGCGCCGCCGCCGCGCAACGTCAGCGCGCGTGCCCCGCTCGCGGCCGCGACGATCGCCGCCGTGCCGAGCAGGCAGGCGAAAAACAGCTCGGGCTGGAAGAGTTCGGGCGTTTGCAGCGCGCTCGTGCTGAGCATGCGTGCGAAGCCCTGGTGCTCCACGATGACGACCAGGGCATAGAACGCGCAGCCCATCGCCACGACGCCCACCACCATCAAGCCCACGAGCACGCGCGTGTTGCGCCGCGCCTTATCCTGGTGCTCGAAGAAGCTCGTCATGACGTGTGCACGGAGGAGTGAGCGGAGCGAACCTCGCGGAGGGGTGGGTCCCGTTGGGCTTTGCCCAACGGGCGGGGAGGGCGCGTGCCCAACCCGGTATCAGCTGAAGGCCACCTTGGGGGCTTTGCGCTCTTCGGGGCTCTCGGTGGCTTCGAGTAGGGCTGCCGACGTGAAGCCGAACATGCCTGCGAACATGACGGCGGGGAACACCTGGCTCGCGTTGTTGTACTCGGTCACCGAGTCGTTGTAGGCCTGACGCGCGAACGCGACCTTGTTCTCGGTCGAGGTCAGCTCTTCGGTCAGGTCGCGCATGTTCTGGCTCGCCTTCAGATCCGGGTACGACTCGCTCAGCGCGAGCAACTTTCCGAGCCCGGCTTGGAGCTGGCCTTCTGCGCTGCCGAGCGCCTTCATCGCGCTCGGGTCGCCCGGATTCTGGGCGGCGGATTGCGCCGCCGTGTACGCCATGTTGCGCGCCTTGATCACGGCTTCGAGCGTCTCGCGCTCGTGCTTCATGTAGCCCTTCACCGTCTCGACCAAATTCGGGATCAGGTCATAACGGCGCTTGAGCTGCACGTCGATCTGCGCGTAGGCGTTCTTGTAGCGGTTGCGGCGGCTGACCAAGCCGTTGTAGGTGCCGATCACGAACAGCGCGAGCAATACCAGCGCGGCGATGAATGAAATCGCTATCCACATCGGTTCCTCCTCGGCTCGGGTGGCGGCATTAAACCGGGGAATCGTCCCCGATGCAAAGGATGCAAAGTCAGTCGCGCAGCTCGATTCCGGTGCAGCGGTGGTCGGGCCCGAGCCGCAGCACGACGTTCGCGCGCGAGGGCGTCTGCGCCAGCATCCGCAGGCTGATGCGCTCGAAGCGCTGCACGAACTGCTCGAGCTCCAAAGAATCCATCAACCCGGGCGCGTTCTGCGCGCGGGCCGCGAGCGTCAGCTCTTGCTCACCGCGCCAGCGCCGCACGCTCGCCATGTCTGGTACCGCCAGAAACACCAAGACGTCGACCCGCTCGAACAGCGCTCGATAGGACCCGGCGAGCTGCGCGTCGACCTGGCGGCGAAAGCTCGCGTCAGGATCTCGTTCGCGCTCGAATGCGTTGAGCGGCTCGGTGAGCGTGCTCGTGGGCTCGGGCTCGGCGCCCAGGCACCAGCCTTCGAACAGCACCACGTCGGTCGGGCCGTGCCACGACGGCCACTCGGCTTCGGGCACGCGGTCGTCCCGCGCCTTGTCGAAGCGCGGGCACGCGACGATCTCGCCAGCCGCGGCGTTGCAGAGCGAGTCGAGCACCCGCAGCCCGAGCGCGACCTCGTGCGAGCCCGGCAGGCCGCGCGTTTGCAGCAGCGGGTGGACCTCGCATGCGAGTCGCGCGCGCTCGTCGCGCGGGAGGTACAGGTCGTCGAGCGACAGCGTTACCGCTCGCAGCCCGAGACCACGCTGGAGGATCAACGCGAGCAGCGCCGCGAGCGATGACTTTCCGGAGCCCTGCGCGCCCGCGATGCCAGCGATCAGCGGCCGTTGCAGTCGTTGCCGGCGCGCTGCGAGCCACATCGCGAGCGGCACGTACAGCGGTTCGAGCAGATCTGCGAACGCATTCCCGAGCCCTTCAGCCGCGAGCCAGGCTTGGAGCTCGGGCCGCGCTCGCGCGAGCGCTGAAGCTAGGCGCTGCGTCGCTGCGAGCGGCAGCGGTTCAGGCCATGCGAGCGAAGAAGAGGCGCGCATCCGCAGTCACACTGGTGTGGGCTGAGCGCTTTGGTCAACCGCAAACCCCCAGTGTACAGGGTGCTCTGCCGCTTGCTGTCTGTTATGGTGCGTACGGGTAGGGACGGAACGGGACGGAGACGTACGATGTACGAAGGTCGCATGATCGCAGCCGTCGTCGCTGCGGTGTTGGTAGGGCTCGCGCTCGCGGGCTGTGGGTCGAGCAACGCACCGCAAGGCGCAGCCATGGGCTGCACCGCCGGACAGGTGACGACGTGCATTTGCCCGAGCGGGCAAACCTCCAGCGCGACGTGCGCGCCGAGCGGGACGGCGTTTCAGCCCTGCGCGTGCCCGGCGGCAGGCGTCGGCGGCACTGGCGTGGGCACGCCGCTTCAGAGCGGGACCGGTGGTGTGCAAGCGGGCGTCGGCACAGGTACTGGCGGCGTCTCCGCGCAACCCGGCGTTGCAGGCACGGGCGGCATGACCGGCACAGGCGGCATGACCGGTACGGGCGGCATGGCGGGCACAGGCGGCATGACGGGCACCGGCGGCATGACGGGCACCGGCGGCATGGCGGGCACCGGCGGCATGACCGGCACCGGTGGCATGGGCGCTGCGGGTAGCGGCAGCTCGCCGGACCTCGACATGTTGCGTCAGATCTGTGTCGACACGATCAACATGTACCGCATGACCGTGGGCGCCCCGCCGCTGATGCGTGCCTCGGCCACGCTCGAGACGTGCTCGGACAAGGGCGCGATGAGCGACGGCACCACGATGCAAGCGCACGGCTCGGCCGGCTCGTGCCCGGGTCTCGGCGGGCAGGACACCTGCCCAGGCTGGGGCGTGGGTGGCTTCAGCGGCAATGCAACAGTGGCCGACGCGCTCAAGAGTTGCCTGATGCAGATGTGGGGCGAGGGCATGCCGCCGGTCTCGCGCGATGCATGCATCAAGGACTACACCAACTGCTTCCTGAAATATGGCCACTACCTCAACATGAGCGACACGAGCTATACGGTCGTGTCTTGCGGCTTCTTCCAGATGTCGAACGGCAACTGGTGGATGAACCAGGACTTCGGGTCGATGGGCTTCGGGCACTAGCGGGCGGGCTGCGCCACGCGCTCGAGAACGATCACTGGGATCTTGCGCGTGGTCTTGGCCTGATAGTCGCCGAACGCGGGGAAGCGTTGGGATTGCGCCGCGTAGAGGCGATCGCGCTCCTCGCCTTCGGCGATCACCGCTCGTGCTTGGTACGTCTCGGTGCCGTGCTCGACCGTGATCACGGGGTTGGCGCGCAGGTTGTGGTACCAGTCGGGATTCTTGGGCGCGCCGCCGTAGGACGCGAAGATGACCAAGCGGTCGCCGTCCGGAAGACACACCAGCGGGTTCGTGCGCGGCTTGCCGCTGCGCGCTCCCTTCGTGGTGATGAGCACCACGGGCGCATTGGCGAAGCGGCCGCCCACCTTGC
This sequence comes from Polyangiales bacterium, assembly GCA_044450485.1. Classification (GTDB taxonomy): domain Bacteria; phylum Myxococcota_A; class Polyangia; order Polyangiales; family JAFGIB01; genus CAVZVA01. The sequence goes on from JBIOJD010000046.1 coordinate 5,348, forward strand.
CACCGTTCTTGCGGAACTCGGCGATGATCGATGCGTTCCAGTCGTTGATCTCGCTCATGCTGAACCTCGATTGCAAGGATCGTAGCAGCAAACGGGTCGCATGACCGGCTCAGCTCGGGCCGAGGCTCAGGCTGGCGTGGGCGATGCCGCCGTCGACTGCGATGGTCTCGCCCACCACGTAGTCACCCGCGCGGGAGGCGAGGTAGATCGCGGCGCCGGCCATGTCTTCGTCGCGGCCGACGCGACGCAGGGGCGTGCGGGCCGCCACCAAGTCGCCGTGGTCGCGCGCCGCGCGGTTCATCTCCGAGGGGAACGGCCCTGGCGCGATCGCAGTCACGACGATGCGGTCGTGCACGAGCTTCGCGGCCAAGCGCTTGGTGAGATAGATGAGGCCGGCTTTGGACGCATGGTACGAGTAAGTCTCGAGCGGATTCAGCCGGATGCCGTCGATCGACGCGATGTTGATCACCTTGGCCGGTTGCGCCTCGCTGGCAGCTGCCTTGAGCGCGCCGTGCAGCGCTTGGGTGAGAAAGAACGGCGACTTGAGATTGAGGTTCATGACCTTGTCCCAGCCGTGCTCCGGGAACTCGTCGAATTCCGCAGCCCATGCGGCGCCCGCGTTGTTGACCAGGATGTCGAGCTTGCCCTCGCGGCGCGTGATCTCTTCGGCCAGGGCGCGGCAACCCTGCACGGTAGAAACGTCTTGCGGCAGCGAGAGGCAACGCCCGTGCGCCGAGAGCTCGGTCGCGGCGGCATTGCACGCGTCTGCCTTGCGCGACGAGATGTAGACCGTGGCTCCGTACTCCAGAAAGCCCGCCGCGATCATCTTGCCGATCCCTCGCGAGCCTCCGGTGACGAGCGCCGTGCGACCTTGCAGCGAAAACAGATTCTTCATCATGGGCTGACCTCTCTACGGGTGGACCGACGTTCTGCCGGCATCCGGCGCACGGGTCAAGGCCGGCGGCGCGCCCGCCCTCAGGCTCCGCGCGAGCGCACGCGCTCGGTCGCGACCACCTGCAAGAAGCCCGCTCCGTAGCGCGCGGCTTTGGCGGGGCCGATGCCGTGGACCGCGAGCAGCTCGCGCTCGTCGCGCGGGCGGAGCGTCGACAGATCGCGCAGGCTGCGATCGCTCGCGATGATGTACGGCGGCACGCCTTCGGTGCGGGCCAAGGCCATGCGGTGCGCGCGCAGGGCGTCGAACAGGCGCTGCGCGTCGGCGTCGAGCTCGGCGGCATCGGGAGCCGCGCGGCCGCGCGCTCGGCGCGAGCCCTCGGCCTTTGCGGTGCGGCCTCGGTGCTCCGCGCTCGGCAACAGCAAGCGGATCGGGCGCTCTCCGCGCATCGTGGCGACCCCGCTCTCGGTCAGCAGCACGACCGGGCGGTCGTCGCCGCTGAAGCTGACCCAGCCCGCGGTCACACAACGGCGCAGCAGCCGAGCGATGCGCTCCTCGGGCCAATCCGCGAGCGCGCCGAAGGTGCGCACGGTGTCGAGCCCGCTGCGCACGAGGCGCGGCTCGGTTTCGCCGTGCAGAAGCTTGGCCGCGAGCGTGAGCCCGAAGCGGCCGTGCACCCGTGCGACGCCACTCAACGCTTTGCGCACGACGAGCGCGACGGTCTCCGGGCTGTCTGCAGGCTGCTCTTCGATGCGCTCGCACACGTCGCAGCGGCCGCAACCGGCCAGCGTTTCGTGCTCGTCGCCGAAGTAGCGCAGGATCGCGTCGTGGCGACAGCTCCCGCCTTCGACCCAGCGCATCAGCTCGAGGAACAGCTGCCACTTGTGCTCGATCAGCTCGGGTCGTGGCAGCGCGCCCTCGACCGGGAGCTCGAGCAAGCGGCGTCGCAGGGGCAAGTCCTGCGCCGAGCACAACATCAAGCCCCACGCGGGCAGGCCGTCGCGCCCGGCGCGCCCGACCTCCTGGTAATACGCCTCGATCGAGCCCGGCGGCGCGAGGTGAACGACCGCTCGCACGTCCGCGCGATCGACGCCCATGCCAAAGGCGTTGGTGGCGCAGAGCACGTCGAGCTCGCCTTGCATGAAGCCGCGCTGAGCCGCCGTGCGTGCCTCCGGGCCGAGACCGGCGTGATAGAGCCCGACGCGACCGCTCTGCGCTCGCAGGCGGTCGGCCGCTTCTTCTGCGCGCCTGCGCGTAGGCGCATAGATGATGGCCGCGCCGCGGCCTTGCGTTTCCGGAAAGCCGATCGACTCCTGCAACAGAGCGTCGAGCGCCTTTTGTCCTTCACGCGCGGAGCCGATCTCGAGCGCGCGCAGCGCGAGGTTCGGTCGCGCGAAGCCGCGCACGATCTGCGGCGTGTCCGCGGGCAAACCGAGGCGGCCCAGGATCTCGTCGCGCACGACGGGCGTCGCGGTCGCGGTGCAGGCCAGCACCCGAGCATGCGGCAGCTTCGAGATCACGCCCCCGATCTGCAAGTACTCGGGCCGGAAGTCGTGACCCCACTCACTGATGCAGTGCGCTTCGTCCACCACGAGCAGCGGGCAGCGCAGCAGCGACAGCAAGCGCGAAAACCCCGGCAGCGCCAAACGCTCCGGCGCGACGTAGACCAGCTTGTACGCGCCCTCGGCTGCGCGTGCGAGGCGCGTGCGCGCTTCGTCCGCGGTCAAGCTCGAGGCGAGGTAGGTCGCGGCGACGCCCCGCGTTTGCAGCGCCTGCACCTGATCGGCCATCAGCGAGATCAGCGGCGAGATCACGAGCGTCGTGCCTGGCAAGAGGCTCGCCGGCAGCTGATAGGCGAGGCTCTTGCCATCGCCCGTGGGCGCGACCAGCAGCAGCTTGTTGCCCCGCAATAACCCTTCGATGGCCTCGCGCTGCCCTGGCCTGAAGCGCTCGTAGCCTAGCGCGTGGAGGCCCGCATCGAGGTCGATTGCAGCGTTCACGCCGCTATATCGGCCCAGGCCGCCACTTGTTGCAAGGGATGTCACGCGGGGCTCGGCAGAAGGCCTCGGCTGGCGGCGCTCCGACCCCGCTTTCGTGCTAAGCTTTCGACCGAGCCGCATCGCCATGAAGCGCTTGCTCCCATTCGGACTCGGCTTGGTTCTGCTCGCCGGTTGTGCTGCGAGCCGGCAGTATTTCCAGCCGACCGAGCGCGTGCGCGGGGTGACCGAGCAGGGTTACCGCGAGGCCATCTACGAGCTGATGGGTCCGCACGGCCGCTTTGGGGAAGCCAAGCTCTGGTCGCGCGGCGCCTACCGTGGTCCGCACGACCGCACCGTGGTGCACCTCGGCATCGAGATCCTCAACACGAGCAGTGACGCGCTCGAGCTCCGGTCGGCCGAAGTGCAGCTCGACCCGGTGCGGACCGATCACGGTCAGCTCGTGGCGCTCTCGCCCGCGGAGACCGACGTCCACGTGATTCCTCCGGGTGCCATCGTGCAGGCGAGGCTGCACTTCGTGCTTCCGGAAGGGACGTCTCCGGGTGACGTTGTGGCGTTTCGCGCGCACTGGAACGTGCGCGCGCCAACCTACGGCTACACCCAGTACACGCCGTTCATGGAGCAGAACCGCGGCTACTACGGCTACCGCAATTACTACTACTGCGATGCCATCGATCCGTTCTGTTACTACCCGTACCGCTACCCGTACATGTATCCGCCGTACGGCTATGGTCGCGTGATCATCTCGGCGCCGCCGTCCCGTGTGTTCGTCCATCCCCGGCGCTAGCGAGCGTGGGCACGAGGCACGCAGCGGCCGCGAGCGCGAGCCCCAGCAAGACATAGAACAGCGCGTTCCAGCCGAACGCCTGCTGCACGAAGAGGATGAGCGCGCCCTGCAGCAGCGCTCCGACCGAGCCTAGACCATTGACGATGCCCACCGCGGTCGCAGTCGCATGTCGCCCACCCAAGTCTTGTGCGGCCGCACCCGAGAGCAGAGAGTCCGGGCCGAAGAGCAACACGCCGCAGAGGGCCATGTTCGCGAAGTGAGGCACGGCGCCCGCGTGGCCGAGCCGCGCGTAGAAGAGGAGCGCGAGCGCGAGCAACAGCAGCGAGCAGAGCGCCGTCGCCGAGCGTGCTCCGCCCAGTCGATCCGAGAGGTAACCGAGGCCCACGCTGCCGGCCACGCCGCCGATGTCGAGCGAGGTCGAGAGGTAACCGCTCTGCACTTGGTCGAAGCCGGCCGATGCGTGCAAGTAGAACGGCAACCAGAAGAGCAAGGTGTAACGGATGAGCTTGATGCAGAAGTAGCTCGCGCCATACGCGTACAGGGCTTTGTTGTGCAGCAGGGTGCGCCGCGCCTCGCGCATGTCGGTGGTGCGCTCGGCGACCGCGTGCGGGGTCGAGGTGCTCGGCTCGGCTGCGCTCGGGATGCGCTCCGGCAGCCACAGCAATACGGCACCGCCCACCAGCGCAAGCCACGCAGCCGGTCCGAAGAACACCGTGCGCCAGCCGAAGCGCGCGAGCAAGAACGCAGCGAGCGCGGTCGCTGCCACGCCGCCGAGTTGGTAACACGTGGACCAAACGCCCATCACTCTGCCGCGTTCCTGCACGGTGGTGTGCATCGCCATCGCATGCGTGCAGCCGGGCCAGCCCGTTGACTGCGAGAGCCCATTCAGGCCGAAGGCCAGCACGAGCGCCAGCGTGCCGTAGCTCGCGCCGAACCACGCGCACGCGAAGGCCGAGCCCAGCATGCCAAAGCCGATGAGCTTGCGTGCGCCGACGCGGTCCGCGAGGACACCGCTCGGCACCTGGCCGAGCGCGTACGCGGCGAGGAAGGCGGTGTCGATGAGCGCGAGCGTTCCCGTGCTCGCGCCGAGCGCCGTGCTGAGCGAGGTCTTGACCACGCTCAGACCCTTGCGGCCGAGATAGTACGAAGCGTACGCAAGCCAAGAGAGCGCGAAGGTGGTCCGTCGCGCGCGCAGCGTATCAGCGCTTGCCGCCGGCGCATCGGTCATGCGTCCAAGCTACCACGCATCGCAGCGCCGCCTCACCACCGCTCAGCGTGCGGTCGAGGGTAGAGCTGGCAGCAAGCGATCGATGCCCATGCTGGTGAGCGGCTCCACCACGACCATCAGTATCACCGGCACGAGGACCAGCAGCATCGACATCCACGGTCCCAGGCCGCAGGCCGTGCGCGCGGTCGCGCCCATCGAGAGCATGAGCAGCACCGATCCGAGCAGGCGCACGAGCAGGACGAACACGAACGCGAGCGGCGGCGACTGTTGCAAGGTCGCCGGATCGGGCGCGGGCAGGGCCCAGCCGGCGAGGTAGAAGAACAGCATCGCGCCGGGCAGGAGCCAGATGCGGTAGAACAGCACGCGCTGCGCGGCGTGCTTGCGCTGAGGCGCGTAAGCGCGGGCGAGGCTCGCGAAAGGCAGCAGCAAGCAGCCGAGCTGCACGGCCGTCAGCCCCAGCTCGACCAGGCTCGCGCGCGCGACATCTAGCGCGATCGCGGCCGCAGTCGGGTGTCCGATTACGGCGACATCGAACGAGCCCTTGAACAGCAGCGTGCGGGTGTGAGGGATCACGCCCGCGAGCAGGGCGAGCGGCACCGCGGAAAACCACATGAAGCGGCGCGCCCTGGGCAGGTCGTCACGCGCGAACGAAGGCGCGCTGCGCAGCGGGTGCAGCGCAGTCGCGAACGTCGCGAAGTAGCGGCCGAGCGCGCTGCCTTCGCCGCTCTCGAAGGGCAACATCGGCGCGGCCTCGGTCGGGTCGCGCTTGATGCAGAGCGAGCAACGCGAGACGGCTGGATGCCAACAGCTCAGGCACGCGTAGCTTCCGCAGCGCGGGCAGGTGAACAGCGCGTCGCGCTCCGGGTGCTCGGCACACTGTGCGCCCTGCGGCGCAGCGAGATTTCGTGGAGCCTGTGGCATGAGCGGCTAGCCGCCGGTGGCGGCGCGTGCCGTCGCTCTACCACAAAAGCAAACGGGCTGGGTCTTCGAGGTAACGGATGACCTCGTAGCAGAACGCGGCGCCTACGTGGCCGTCGACGATGCGGTGGTCGAGCGAGAGCGATAGCAACATGACCTGGCCGATGACGATTTGTCCGTCGCGCACGACCGGTCGCTGCTTGATGCGATGCACACCGAGGATGCCGACGTTCGGGAAGTTGATGATCGGCACCGCGAACAGCCCCGACTCTTTGCCGAGCGAGGTGACGGTGAAGGTCGCCCCTTGCAGCTCGGCCAGCGTGAGCTTGTTCGCCCGAGCGGCGTTGCCCAGGCGCTCGACCTCGCTCGACAGCTCGAGCAGGTTGCGCTTATCGGCATCGTGCACCACGGGCACGACCAAGCCGTGCTCGGTCGCGGCCGCGATCCCGATGTGATAGCGGTCGTGCAGCACGAGCTCGTTTTTCTCGACGTCGAGGCTGCTGTTGAGCATCGGGTGCTGCTTCAGCGCCGCCACCACGGCCTTGATCACGAACGGCACGTAGGTGAGCGCCGCGCCGCGCGCTTCGGCCTCGGGCTTCAGGCGTTCGCGTAGCGAGACCAGCTCGTCGACCTCGCACTCTTCGACGAAGGTGAAGTGCGCGGCCGTGGATTTGGACAGCCGCATGTGCTCGGCGATACGCCTGCGCATGCCGACGAACGGGATGCGCGTGCCAGACGCCAGCGGCGCGCGCGCGACGCTGGGGGCGATGTGAGCCGGCACTGCCTGCGCGCCGGCGCTGCTGTGCGAGAGCACGTCTTCCTTGGTGACGCGACCGTGCGGGCCGCTGCCCGTCACGCGCCGCAAGTCGATCTTCAAATCGCGCGCGAGCTTGCGCGTCGCGGGCGTGGCCAGCGGATGCTCGGTGACCACCGCTTCGCTGCCACCAGCTGACGCCATCGCGCCCGACGGCGCTGCGTGCTCACCCTCAGGCGCGGCCGCGACCGCGCGCTTTTCGGCGAAGTAGCCGGTGCCCGGGAGCGATTCGCGGATGTCGCCGACTGCGGTCGCCGCCGGCAAGCCCGCAGTCACGCGCGAGCCGTTGCCGGTCTGGATCACGACCAACACGTCACCCACCTTGACGATATTTCCCACCTGCGCCATCAGCGAGTCGATCTTGCCCGCACGTGGCGCGCCGATGGTGACCGTGGCCTTGTCGGTCATGACCTCGACCATGACCTGGTCCTCTGCCACGCGATCGCCTTCTTTGACGTGCCAGCTGACGATCTCGCCTTCGGTGACGCCTTCCCCGATGTCCGGCAATTTGAATTCGAATCGGGCCATGTGGAGTCAGCTGTACCGCACGGTGTCGAGCAGCGCGGGGCCGATGCGGTGCGCGAGCGGAAGGTACTCGTTCTCGAGGGTGTACGGGAAGGGGGTGTCCCAGCCCGTCACGCGCCGCGGCGGCGCTTGCAGGTGCTCGAACGCGTGCTCGCAGATCTGCGTGATCAGCTCGGCGCCGAAGCCGCACGCCTTGGGTGCCTCGTGCACCACCACGAGCCGCCCGGTCTTCTGCACGCTCCGCACGATGGTCTCGATGTCCACGGGCCAGAGCGTTCGCAGATCGATCACTTCGGTCTCGACGCCTTCGGCACGCACCTCTTCGGCGGCGGCGATGGCCTCGAACAGCATCGCGCCCCATGCCACGCACGTGACGTGATCGCCTTCGCGCGCCACCTTGGCCTGGCCGAGCTCGACCGTGTACGCGCCCTCGGGCACGTCCATCTTGAGCGCGCGGTACACGCGCTTGGGCTCGAAGAACAGCACCGGGTCGTTGTCGCGGATCGCGCTGATCAGCAAGCCCTTGGCGTCGTAGGGGTTGCTCGGGCACACGATCTTGAGACCCGAGGCGTTGATGAACATCGATTCCGGTGTCTGCGAGTGGTAGTGACCGCCGCGGATGCCGCCGCCCACGGGAACGCGCACCACCATCGGGCACGGGAACTCGCCGCCCGAGCGATAGCGGTATTTGGCCGCCTCGTTCACCAGCTGGTCCACAGCGGGATAGATGAAGTCGGCGAACTGGATCTCCGGCACCGGGCGTAACCCGTTGAGCGCCATGCCGATCGCGCTGCCGATGATCCCGGTCTCGGCGAGCGGCGTGTCGATCACGCGCTCTTCGCCGAACTCTTTCTGCAAGCCCGCCGTGACGCGGAACACCCCGCCGAGCTTGCCCACGTCCTCCCCGAGCACCACCACGCGCTCGTCGTTCGCCATCTCCACCCGCAGCGCGTCATTCAACGCCCCCACCATGTTCATCTGCGCCATGCGGTCAGTGGCCCTTTTTGGCGCGGGGGCCGGAGACGCACTCGCGTTGTTGCTCTTGCAGGTGCGGGGGCATGTGCTCGAAGACCTGCTCGAACATGCTGGCGATCGACGGGGGCGTCGCGCTCTCGGCGCGATCGATGCAGGCCTGGAGCTCGGCGGTGACCTCGTCGCCGAAACGCTTCTCGTCTTGCTCGGACCAGCCGCCCTTCAGCTCGAGGTACTTGCGCATGCGCCGCAGCGGGTCGCGCTTGAGCGCGCGCTCGACCTCGGCCTTGTCGCGGTACGCGGTCGGGTCGTCGCTGGTCGAGTGCGGACCGGCGCGGTAGGTGATGAGCTCGATCAGGGTTGGACCACCGCCGCTTGCTGCGTGATCGACCGCACGCTTCACGGTGGCGTAGACCGCGAGCGCGTCGTTGCCGTCGCAACGCACGGCCGGCACGCCGTAGCCGATGCCCTTGTCCGCATACGTACGCGCCGCGGTCTGATGGCTCGCCGGCACGCTGATCGCCCAACCGTTGTTGCGCAGCAGGAACACCGTCGGCGTGCGGAACACGCCCGCGAAGGTGAGTCCGCTGTGGAAGTCGTTGCTGCTGGTCGCGCCGTCGCCGAAATACGCGCCCGCGACCAAGTCTTCGCGCTTGAGCTTGGCCGCCCACGAGAAGCCCACCGCCTGCGTGATCTGAGTGCCAATAGGCGCGGTCACCGAGCCGAAGTGCGCGTCCCTCGCGGTGATGTGATCGGGCATCTGCCGGCCCTTGGGCACGTCGTTGCAGTTGCCGTACATGTTGTCGACGTAGGTCTGTAGCGGGAAGCCGCGATACAGGGCGGCGCCGACCTCGCGGTAGCAGGGGAAGAGCCAGTCCTGCGCGCGCATGGCAGCCGCGGAAGCCACGATCGCGGCCTCCTCGCCCTCGGCGCCCACGTGAAAGCCGATGCGGCCCTGGCGTTGCAGCTTGGTGAGCCGCAAGTCGATGAGACGCGTGCGCACCATGGCTTCGTAGATCTTGCGGCCGAGCTCGAGCGAGAGCCGCGGATCGTGGGCTGCGTCGGCACGGCCCTCGGTGTCCAGCACCACCACCACTTCCTTGTCGGCGGCCCAGGGCAGTGCGCTCGGCGGATAGCTCTCCAGCACTTCCATCAGCTCACGATCTCCAGACGTCTTTTTCCGTAGCGGTCGCTGTAGGGCGCGTCTCGTCCCCGCAGGATTCCCGAGAGAAAAGCTTCGGCCGCACGGTAGCTCGAGCGCACGAGCGGCCCGGAGGCGACGTAAGCGAACCCGAGCGCGCGACCTGCCCGCTCGTAGCTCGCAAACTCCTCCGGTTCGACGTAGCGCGCGACCTTCGCGTGCTTCTCTGTTGGACGCAAGTACTGGCCGATTGTGAGCACGTCGACGTCGGCTGCGTGCAAACGTTCCATCGCTTCCAGCACTTCGGCCGGCTCCTCGCCGCAGCCGACCATCAGCGAGGACTTCCGCACCTTGGCCCCCGCCTGCCGGGCGGCGGCCAGAACAGCGAGCGAGCGTTCCCATGAGCAGCGTGCGTCACGCATGCTCCGCTGCAGGCGCGGCACGACCTCGACGTTGTGGGCAAACACGTCCGGGCGCCCGGCCTCGACCAGCGTCGCCACGTCTCGTAGTTGGCCGCCGAAATCGCCGACCAGTGTCTCGATCAGCGTGCCAGGGCTGTGCTCGCGAATAGCCCGCACGGTGGCTGCCACATGGCGCGCACCGCCATCTTGCAGGTCATCGC
>JBIOJD010000047.1:0-15242 GCA_044450485.1 Polyangiales bacterium
CGTCGGAGTCCGTCCGCGGTTGGGGGCGCTGCTCGGATAGCGAGATTGAGGCTGTGCCAATAAAGACAGCTATTTCAACTATTTACGTTTATGAATCTGGTTCACGCCCGTCTGTGCGCCACCTGTGTGACCGTGCTCTTCAGTCCTACAATGGCACTATGATCGCACATGTCCCAATTTTGGTATGTCCAAATTTTTCTTGTTGAAACAGAAAACTCCGTCGCGTATAGATCCTCGCGATCCCCCTGGCTTTCTCCTTCGTAGCGGAGCGATTTCGATGAACAGAGACGAGATTCGTGAATGGTTGATGGATTGGCTGGCAGACAAGGTCGGCATTTCCCCGGACGAGGTGGAGATGGACCGCACCTTCGCGAGCTACGGGCTGCACGCGGACGACTTCGCCGAGCTCACGAGCGCGATCGAGGAGGCGTTCGAGGAGCGCCTGGAAGCGGAGGCCGTGCGCCCTCGCTCTACGGTCGCAGCGCTCACGCGCTACCTGTGCGAGCTCACGGGCGCTGACGACGAAGACGCCGAGCACAGCGAAGAAGCGGCCCGCGAGATCGACATGCACGAGCGCGCCCGCGACAGCGGGGTGCAAAACTTGATGATGCGGGGCGGCACGCGCCGCCCCTCCCCGCTGAAGTGAATTCAGCGGGGCCCCACCCCACGCGAAGGGGAGCTTCGCTCCCCTCTCGTCGCGAAGCGACGATTCACCCCTCAGCGCCTCCTCCTGCCAACTCTTTGGGGAGCGCTGAACGAGCCCGAGCACTCCTCTTGGAGCGCGCGAAAGCTCGGCAGGGCGGGGCGGTGTTCAGCCCTCTGCTGTCTTCGTGCTAGCGTTTCGCGCGATGGATGGCGACTACATTCCAGGGCAGCGGCGGCCGGGCTTCTTCAGCGTGGTGTTTGTCTCGGCGCTGACGTCGTCCGTGGTCAGCGTGGTCACGGTGGGGCTGCTGCTGCGCTACGGCGCTTCGCTCGGACCGATCACGCTGGCGGCGCAGCCGCAGCATGAGCCGGACGTGCAGGTTGCGCGCGTGCCCGATGTGGTCGGCATCTCGGCCGAAGCGGCGGACGAGTTGCTCGCGGCGCGCAAGCTACGCCTGGTCGTCAAGGAGCGCCGTGCAGATACGACGGTGCCGTCCGGCGCGGTGATTACCCAGAACCCGCTCGCGCAGTCGCGGATCGCTCCTGGCGGAGAGATCTCGGTCGTGCTCTCGACAGGTCCAGCCCGCGCACAGATCCCGGATCTCGCCGGCCAGCCGCTCGACAAAGCCAAAGAGAGCATCGAGGCGGTCGGGCTCAAGGTTGGGCAGGTGTCGGACTCCGACTCCGCGCAGGGCACGCCGGGCACGGTTGTCACGACCTCGCCCGCGGCTGGCACGACGCTCGATCAAGGCGCCGTGGTGTCGATGACGGTCGTGCGTCAAGCGGTCGCCGTGCCGCGCTTGCTCGGCCAGCACATCCGCAAAGCGCGCGAGATGGTGACGAAGGCTGGCTTGACCGTGGGCGAGGTGAGCGAGATCTACGACGAGCATCGCCGCGGCAACCTCGTGCTGAGCCAAGAGCCCGAGCCCGGCTCGCACCTCGCGCCCGGCGGCAAGGTGAACCTCGTCGTCAATCAGGGGGATTGACCGCTAAAACGAGCAGATCGAGTGGGAAGCGCCTGAGGCGGGGTAGCGGTACACGGATGCGAGGCACATCTCGTTCGTCGTGCTCTCGCCGAAGGTCACGGCCGAGCCGGTCGTGTTGACGAAGGTGCAATCCACCTTGATCTTGTCGCCCTTGGCCACGGGCACTGGATCCATCGAGTAGTAGACCTGCTCGTCGAACGTGTACGGGCCATCGTGCAGCAGGATCTCGCCTGAGGCTGCGGTCTGCACGGTCACGTGCTGATGCGTGCCCAGCGTGTGCATGTGCGGCTGCACTGCGAACACGTTCGTGTCTGCGTCCATCGTGCACTGGCCGCTGATCACGGTCGGTTGCCCGTTGGGTGGAATGCTGAACAGCAAGGGCCCGGCAAGCATGTTGTCCGCGAGGTATTGTACATCGCTCTTGTCCATCAGCAGCACCTCGTTGCCGGACTCGCCGGTGAGCGGCGCGCTCGACGTGTTGAAGAGGTGCAGGTTGGAGTTGAGCTGCTGGCCGGCCGCGATCTTGAGCGCGACGCCGTCGGGAAAGACGATGTCGCGCGTGCCGACACCTGAGCCGAAGATCATGTTGGGAACCGTGAAGCCTCCGGCGAGGCCGGCTCCGCCGCCACAGGGCGCGATGCCGTCGGGCCCGTTCGGCGCGCCCACGCTCAGCACCGTGTGGTGCGTGCCCAGCGGGGCGATCGCGCGGAAGCCGTGGATGTACAGGTCGTGGTCCACCGTCTTGCGCACGCATTGAAAGGTCTCTTGGCCTCCGGCGAGCTGCCAGGTTCCCTTGAGCAGCTCGGTCCAGCCGTCGCTGCCCGTGCCTGCGTCGGTCGACGCGCTCGCGCCGGCGCTCCCTTGCACCATCGCGCCCGCGGCTCCGGCAGTGCCGGTGCTCGAGCCCGCCTTGCTGCTGGGCTTCTTCGCGGCTGCGTGTTGCGGTGTGCTCGACGAGGTCTGCGAAGAGCACGCGCAGGTGACTCCGCAAACCAGGACCAAGAAGAGATTCTTCATGCATCACGCTCTAGCTGAGTGAGCCGCCGCGCTCAACGATCACGGACGCTTCTCTCGCCACAAAACGCTGCGCAACGTGTGTCCATGCGCAACGCGCGGCGCATTTCGGCGGCACGCAACTGCGCATTTGCGTGCGATACTCGGTGAGGTGAACATCGAGCGCCTGTTTCTCGCGCTGGCTGGCGGCAACGGCATGCTCGCCGTTGCGCTCGGTGCGTTCGGCGCGCACGGCCTCAAGGCGCGCTTCCAGGCGCTGCCCGACGCCGCACAGCGGCTCGGTTGGTGGGAGACCGCGGCCCACTATCACCTCATGCACGCGCTCGCGCTCGGGCTCTGCGCGCAGCTCGTGGCGCGTGGGCTCGGCAGCGCGGTGCAGGTCGCGGGCTGGTGTTTCGCGCTCGGGATCGCGCTGTTCAGCGGCAGCCTCTACGCGATGACGCTCACGTCGGTGCGCGCGCTCGGCATGATCACGCCGCTCGGCGGTCTGTTGTTCTTGGCCGGCTGGGCCGCGATCGTGGTGGCTGCGCTGCGGGCTTGAGGCGTCCGGCGACGAGCGTCACTTCTTCGGCGTCGCGGCCTTCGCTGCCGCGGGATTCGGCTTGATCGCCACGAAGGGCTTGCCTGGTCCACCGCCCGGCCCCGGCACGACGTGGCTGCCGATCGGCTCGACCTTGATCGGGTTTTGCCGCGAGCCCGGAGGCCCGGCGGGGCTCGCGGGCTCGGCCTTCTTGATCAGCGTGTCGGGTGAAGCGAGCAAGCGGCCTCCGACCCAGCTCGAGATCACGAAGATGGTGTCTACGCCCTCGCGCTGCAGGTAGTAGTCCTGCTCCTTCTGTCCGCCGATGCGGTAGCTGATTTCCTGCGGCACGCCCGCGTCGGCTCCGCCGAGCTTCAAGCTCACGGTCGAGGCGCTCGCGCCGAGGCCCGCTTGTTCGGGCGTCATGGCCGCGTCGGCGAAGTCCGTGGCGTTCAGGTTCACGGCCGTGCTCACGATCCCCATGACCTTGGTGTCGTCGAGCGGGTCGATGCGCTTTTCGCCCTTGCCGAGCACCTGCTTCCATTTTTCGCCTTCGCGCAAGAATACAAAGTGCCCGTTCTTGTTCGCGAACGCGACTTGCTGCACGTCCTTGGCCTCGCCCTTGGCGATCGTGCGCTCGCGCCACTCGCGCACCTGTTTGGTGAACACGTAGCGGATCGAGCCCTTGACGGTCGCGACCGCGGTTTGCCCCTCGAGCCGCAGCATCGTGTTGCCGGAAAGGTACGTGCCGAGGTACGCGTCGAGCAGCACCTTGCCGGCGGCGCGCGCGATCACGTGCGTGGCTTTCTTCGAGTCGACTTCCAGCTTCTCGTGGCTCTGGGCTTGGGTCGCGGCGACGCCCGTCACCTCGAGCTCCCGCAGCTTGTCGAGCGCGGCCTTGACCGCGTCCTGATCCGCCGCCGCATCGAGCGGCTCGGCCACGCGCCAGAGGTCGCCCTTCTTGATCAGCCGCACCGCGGGCTTGTCGGGCGCGTGGAGCGCGAGCTCGTCGATCTTCGTGCTGTCGATCTTCGGCAGCTTGACCTCGACCTTGGGCGCTGGTTGGTCCTCGGCCTGGCGCGAGCTCATGCGCCACATCGTGAGCCCGAGCAACGCGAGCAAGACTAGGGTTGCGACGCCGAGTCGGTTCTGGCTCATGGCTTGCTCCTACAGCGAAAGACGCGCCTTGCGGGCGAGTCGCGCGCGCCAGCGCACGACTCCGAGCAGCGCGAACGCGAAGGGGATGGCGAGCGTGTTGCCCCAGCGGTACACGCGCTTGCGATCGTCCCAGGCCTTCATCGCGTCCTTGCGCTTCTCGAACGCCTGCTTGGCCTTGGCCTCGTCCTGTTGCTCGACGGCCGTGCGAATCGTGCTCTCGGCCTGGCGCACGTTCTGCGGGATCTCGAGCATCGGATCCTCGACGTCCTTGGCGCGGATCTCGACCAAGTCGCGGTCCTGCGACAACCAGTCGATGGCGTTGAGCGCGAGCGCGATCGACGCCCCATAGCCGGTCTGACCCGGTTGCGGTGGCGGCAAGAACTCGTCGCGGCCGAAGAAGCCCGTGCCGAACACCAAGAGGTGCACCGGCTTCTCCGCGCGGTCGGGCGCCTGGATTTGGCTCGGTTGCGTCTCGACGGCGGGTGAGGTTGCCGAGGCGGCGAACGCGCTCGGCAGCTTGCCTTCGATCGCAACGCCGAGCGTGTACGGGCCGTTGTAGCCCGGGATGTTCCAGGCGTCGGGCTCGCGGGTCTTCAGGTCGATGTTGTCACCGTCCATCAGCCACGAGTTCTGGGTCGAGCGCGCCAGGACGGTGCGCTTGACCTGCTTGTCGCCCTTCAAGTTGTCGTTGAGCGCGACGCGCGCGGTGTACGGTATGCCGACCTGGTTGAGCCGGAACGTCACCGGATGCTTGCGCTGGGCGTCATCGAAGCTGACGATCGGCGCGGGCGGGTAGGGCACCGGCACGGCGAGCCCGGGGATGTTGGTCTGCATGCGCGCGCGGCCGCACTGCGCGTCGGCCACGATCCGGTTGTCGAGCGTCACGCCCCACTTCTCGAGCAGTTTGTTGACCCCGGTGTCGATCGGCTTGGCGCTCGGCTGTTGTCCTTGCTGCGGGTTGCCCATGTCGATCTTGAGCGAGCCGCCGAGCACCGCGAGCGAGCCGCCGCGCATCACGTACTGGTTGATGTACCGCAGCTCGTTATCGCTCAGCGCGCTCTCAGGATGGACGATCAAGAGCGCCTTGAGCGTCTTCGGCAGCTCGGTGTCGGCCTTGACCTCTTTGAAGTCGTAGGTCGGCAGGTACTGCCTGAGCGAGCTCAGGCCCTTGGCCAGCGTCGGCCCTTCGTGCCCGCCGAGCACGCCGACTTCGGTCTTTTCGCCGATCATCTGCTTGATCAGCTGCGTGACCTCGTACTCGAGGCCTTCGGTGGTGTCGACGTGCTTGAGCGCCTTGACGTCGCCCATGTAATGGAAGGCGACGCCGCGGTAGCCCTCGTGCACGCTGAAGCTGTCCGCTTCGAGCTTCTGGTCCTGCATGCGGTCGATGCTGTCGTGCTCGGCCTGCTGCTTTTCGTCGTCGCTCTGGGGCTCGATCACGCGCAGCGTGATCTTGCCGTGCGAGGCGTCGCGGTACTCGGCGAGCAAATCGCGCACGTAGCGTTCGAGCGCGTTGTAGGGCGGGGGAAGATCGCGGCTGAAGTACGCCCGGATCTCCATCTGGTCCTTGAGGCTCGCGGCCAAGCGCTTGCTGCCATTCGAGAGGGAAAAGACGTGCGCCGAGGTGGCGTCGGCGCGTATCCCCACCCCGAACACTCCGAGCAGGTTGAGCAGCACGAGGATCGCGCCGAGCACGAGCAAGAACAGCGCCGACTCGCTGCGCATGCGGGTTTGTGTGCGAACGGCCATGGCTCAGCTCCAACGCCTGCTCTCGAGCGACCGGAACGCCAGCGCGAGGCTGAAGCCGATCATCGAGAGGAAGTAGAGGACGTCACGCGAGTCGATCACGCCGCGCAGCATGCTCTCGTAGTGGTAGTCGAACGACGCCCACTCCACGATCGAGGCCAGGCTCTGCGGCAAGAACGGCAGGAACCGGGCCATGATCCAGAACACGAAACACAGCATGCCCGAGGTGAAGAACGCGATCAGCTGGTTCTCGGTGTAGCTCGAGGCGAGCACGCCGAGCGCGAGCATCGCTGCGCCCTCGAGCAGCACGGCCAGGTAGCCGGCGGCGACCGGGCCCCAGTCCAGGTGCCCGAGCGTGCTCACGCTGATCGGATAGGCGAGCGTGAGCAGCAGCAGCACGCTCAACAGCCCGAACGCGCCGAGGAACTTGCCGACGATGACCTCGCCGTCCTTGAGCGGCATGGTCAGCAGCACCTCGAGCGTGCCGCTGCGCTTCTCCTCCGCGATCGAGCCCATCGTCATCGCGGGCGCGGTCGGCACGAGCAGCACGGCCATCATGTCGAACATGCCCCGCACCGACGCGCGGTTGATGAGGAAGAAGGGGTTCCAGAAGAACATCCCCATCAGCACCAGAAACAGGCAGATGACGATGTAGGCGGCCGGGCCGTTGAAATAGCCGACTAGCCCGCGCTTGGCGATGGTGAGCGTTCGGTTCATGCTCGCTCCTCAGCTCGCGTGCGCGGCTTGTTTGCCGCCCGCTCCGTCGTCGCTGGTCGTCAGCTCGCGGAAGATCTGCTCGAGGCCCTGGCCCTCGCGCGACAGCCCGACCAGCGTGAGGCCGTTGTCGACCGCGGCCTTGAACAGCAGCGGACGCAGGTCTTCTCCACCCTTGGGCAGCGCTTCGAAGCGAAGCTCGCCGGGATCGGCGTCGAGCTTCTTCACGCGCTCGACCCCGGGCAGCCCTCGCAGCAGCGCCTCGCTCTTTTCGCTCTGCCCGTTGCCTTTGTCGAGCAGCCCCACGACGTAGCGGCTCTTGCCGGCGCGGTCGCGCAGCCCGTCCGGTGTGTCGTCGGCGACGATCTTGCCCTTGGAGATGATGAGCACGCGGCTGCAGGCGGCCTGCACTTCGGCAAGGTTATGGGTCGAGAGCACGACCGTGCGCTCGCGCCCGATGTTCTTGATCAGGTCGCGGATCTCGACCGCTTGGTTTGGGTCCAGGCCGCTCATCGGCTCGTCGAGGATCAGGATCGGCGGTTGGTGCACGAGCGCCTGCGCCAGGCCGACGCGCTGCCGGTAGCCCTTGGAGAGCGTGCGGATGGTCTTTGCGTACACGTCGCCGAGGCCCGTCTCCCCGACCACGGTTTTGATGCGCTTTTGCGCTTCGGCGCGCTCGATGCCGCGCACTTCGGCCACGAACTCGAGGTACTCGACCACCAGCATGTCGGGGTAGAGCGGGTTGCTCTCCGGCAGGTAGCCGATGGCCGCACGCGCAGCCAGCGAGTCCGTGGTCACGTCGTGTCCGTCGACGCTGGCGCTGCCCTCGCTCGGCGCGGTGAAGCAGGTCAGGATGCGCATGGTGGTCGACTTGCCGGCGCCGTTCGGGCCGAGGAACCCCAGCACCTCGCCGCGGTTGACCTTCATGCTGACCTTGTCGAGAGCCAGCACGCCGTCGTAGCGCTTGACCAGCTCGCGGGCCTCGATCATCGGTTCGTTCATCTTCGTGCCGCTCCCGCCAAAGACCTCGCAGCGGCGGCGATGGTAGTCGCCACCCGGGCCCAGTCAAGTTGACCTCGGCGCCGGGTTTAACCCCGAAAGGCGGGGCTTATTCCCAGGCCTCTACCTTACATATGTCCAGCTCACGTCGGGCTTGCGCTCGAGGTGGACGTGGTTCTCGTGGGCGCGGTCGTGGTTGGGGGTGATCACGATTTGGAACAGGTTGCGCTCCACCGCGTCGCAGACCAGGCCGCGCAAGAGCCGCGAGGGCCAGGCCTCTTCGTTGCGTCGAGGGCACGGCGGTCCGTGGTCGCGCTCTTCCCAGTCGCTGAGCACGTCGACCACGGCACCGTTGCGCAGCTTGAAGCGCGCCGCATCGATGGCGAGCCCGTGCGCATGGCCGCTTACATGACCCGAGCCGGCCACCCGAGCGCCCGGCCGGTACATCGAGAAGTGCTCGATGCGCTCGACGCCGGCCCGCTGCAGGATCTCGGACCAGGACAGCAGCGCAAGCGCGAGCCGGCAATCGAGGATGGCGTGCACCGCATGCTTGTCGCTCGAGACCACGGTCACGCCGCCGATCGGGCCGCGTAGCCGCAGCGGCATGCGCACACCGGCGGCTTCGGACGCGCTCACGCGATCGAATGCGACCCCTGCTTCTTGCAACCGTGCGAAGCAGGCTTCCGGGCTGCGCTCTTGCTCGCGCCGCGCGCGGGCCGCGGGATCGTTCCAGCGTTCGCGCAGCGCGCTCGGCCGCTCGATCGGGCTCGCGTGGCTCGAAGGACGCGCGCCGAAAATCGGGATTGCGCATCCCGACAGCGCAAGCAGCGCCACCGCGAGCGCCATCCGCGCGATCGAGCCAAGCGCACGCTCCATGCGTACGGCATCGCGCGCGCCGCGCTTTCCGTCAATTTTCCGGCAATTTCGGAGCTACTGGGCTTCCAGATTCGTGAGCACGAACTGCATGCGGTAGCCGTTGGTGGCCGGCAGCTCGGCCACGGCCCGCCCGCCCTGGAGCTTCGCGTTTTCGTACTGCCACTTGGTGTGCTCGGCCTCGTCTGCGCCGACCATTGCGCCGGCTGGCATCTCCACACCGAGCGCCACGTCGCCCCAGCCTTTCGGGTACGCAGCGAGCGGGATCGACACGCGGATCGTGCGACCCTCGGGCGCATCGACACCTGGCGAGAAGATGAAGGTAGGCCCGACCGGGCGCTCGTGCTCTTCGTTGAAGAACACGCTCGTCCGCGCCGCTTCCTTCAGCACGAAGTCTTGTGCGCCCTCGACAGCGCCCGGCGGGATCTCGACCTTGGCGCCGCTCGCGATCTCGAGCGAGCCACCGGGCGGCCCGACCTTCGCGGACACCGAGTTGGAGCCGGTCGCGTGCACTGCGCTGTTCGGCACGCCTTCGCCGCCGCTGCTTCCGCTCGGCGAGCCGCCGGCCGCGGCCGCGCCCGGTGACGAGCCTCCCCCTTTGTCGCAACCGAGCAGCAGCAGGGCCGCGACGATCCCCATTCGAGTCATAGCTTTCATGACTGTGTCCTTCCCCTTGGTGGTCCGCGCTCGCAGCGCGCGCAATGCAGGTCGGTCTTTCGGCGTTGATCCGGGAGCCGGTCCCCATCACGCTAGGAGATACCGGTCGCAGCATAGGTGGCTCGCAAGCAATTGGCCAGCCCGTGCGCGCAGCGCGGCAGCGAAACGAGTGGAGTGTTCGAGGATGAAACCCATGCCCGAAGGCGGGGACGCCGTGAGCGCCAAGGCGAATGCCGAGCGCGCTGCGGAGCCGCTGCAAGGCAGGGCGCTCTGGCGCCAGGTCTGGCGCGATGAGCAAGCGCGCATGCTCCGTGTGATCGAGCTCTTTCCCTTTACGCCGCTCGGACTTGCGGTTGGGCTCGGCGCCTACGTGGCGCTGCGGCGCTTGGCCCAGGCGCAGCTCGACCTGGTGTGGCTCGTCCTGGGATATGCGGGGCTCGGGCTCGCGGTGCTGGGCCCGCTCGCGGTGCTGCTCGCGGCGCTTTTCATCTTGGTTCGCGGGCCTCGGCCACACGCCGGCGACGCTTTGCGGCTCGAGACTGGAACCTTCGCGGACACGGGTTTCGCGCTGCCGTTGCCCTGGTATTTGCCCCTGGCGCAGCTTCGCTGGGAGTGGCTCGAGCCGGCGGGCGCCCAAGTCGAGCCTTTGCGCGTGGGCGGCGCGCTGCGTGAGCGGGTGCAGATGAGCGACCGCGGGCGCTTCGAGCGCATCAACCGGCGACTGTTCGTGAGCGATCCGTTCGGCCTGTGCCGCGTGGCGCTGCGCATGCAGCAGACGCGCGCTCTCGACGTGTTGCCGCGGCTCGCGGGCCTCAGGCACTTGCCGTCGCTGAGCGCGTTCGCCTCGGGGGATGCCATGCCGCACCCGATGGGTCTCGAGGACGGCGACAGGCTCGAGCTGCGGCGCTACGCCAAGGGCGATCCCGCGCGCTTCATCCATTGGAAAGTGTTGTCGCGCACGCGCAAGCTGATGGTGCGCACGCCCGAGCGAGCGCTCTCGGTCGCGCGCAGGACCGCGGCGTTCTTGGTCGCTGGTCCGGACGACGACGCCTCGGCTGCGATCGCGCGGCTCGCGCTCGAGCGACGCTTGCTCGGCAGCGACTTCAGCTTCGGCACCGACGACGAGCTCGGCGGCAGCTCCGAGGTGGGCGCGGCGCTCGATGCCTTGATGCGCAGCAGCCGTGCGCGCGAGCGAGGGGGCGAGGGTTTGTGGCCGTTCGTGCTGCAGGTGGAGCGCGAGGGGCCGGCCAGCTTGCTGGTGTTCGCGCCGAGCCGGCCGGGCGCCTGGCTCGAGCGCGTGGCGAACGTGGCGCGCAGGCGCAAGCTGCGCGTGCTGATCGGCGTGGACGGCGTGTACGAGCGCACATCGCGGCCCTTGTGGCGCCGCCTGCTCGCGCTGCCGCGGGCCGCGGAAGGCACGGCCGCGATCGAGCTCGAAGAAGTGCTGCGCGCGCTCGGGCAAGCGGGCGCGGAGGTCATCGTGCTCGACCGTGGCAACGGCCAGCGGGTCGGGCTCTTGCAGCGCCGCGCCATGCTGCAGAGGGTGGCATGAGCCGCCCGGGCCAAGTCGCGGTCGACGAGCCCGCGCTCGCCGCGTGGTTGCGACCGCTCGTCTATCTCTGTTCGACGTTCGTGTTCGCGTTTCCGCTGGCAACGCCTGGCGTGGCGCTGGCGGTCGCGCTCGGGGCCTGTGCGGGCGCGGTCGTGGGTCGTGTGCTCGCGGGCTCGCGCTTGCGCCTCTTGGCCCTGGGGCTCGCGAGTGCTGCGCTGCTCGGATCGATCGGCGTGGCGCGCGGCGCGCTCTTGCAGAGCGAGGTCTTGGCCGGGTGGCTCGGGCCCGCACGCGCGCTCGGTCTCACGAACGCGCTCAGCCTGGGTGCGGGCGCCGCGTGCGTGGCGGGTTTCGTGCGGGCGCTCGCATTGCGCAGGCGCCTGTACCGCGCGCTCGAGGTCGCGTTCGTCGGCGTCGCGTTCGCGCAGCTCGTCGCAGCTCACCGCGGCGGTGCGATCAACCGCCCGTTCGAGCTCGCGGACTCGATCATCGCGGCCGGGCGCGATCCGACGCTCGCGCTGCTCGCGGTTGGTGCCGTGGCTGCGGTCGCGAGCGTGCTGCTCTTGCTCTCCGAGCGCAGCCCGTTGCGGTTCGCCGCGCACCTGCTCGTGGCTCTGCTGCTGCTCGCGCTCGTGCTCGGGACCACGCGCATGCTCGGCCTGCCGCACGTCGACGCTGGCTCGTCGGCGCTCGGCCTGCGGCCCAAGCAGAGCGACGAGCACAAGCAGGGCCAGCCGCACGGAGGCAAAGGCAACGGCAGCAACGACAACGAGCAGCTCGAGTTTCGCGACAACTACGAAGAGAGCGGCCGTCAAGTGCCGCTCGCCGTGGTGCTGCTGCACGACGACTACTCGCCGCCGAGCGGGATCTACTACTTCAGGCAGGCGGCGTTCAGTCAGTACAACGGTCGGCGGCTGATCCGCGCGACGCGATCAGACGTCGACAACGACATCGCGCCCGGCTTCGTCGGCGCGCGCACCGCGCTCGCGCCCGTGCCCAACGACCACGGGGACCGCATCGAGCTCGAGACCACCGTCGCGATGCTCGCCGATCACAACCGGCCCTTCGCGCTCGAGTCCGCGTTCGAGCTGAGCCCCGCGAAGAACCCGGACCCCGGGCGCTTCCGCCGCGCGTACACAGTGCTCTCGCTGGCCTTCAACGCCGACTACGAGTCGCTGCTCGGCCGCGGTGTGGGGGACCCGAGCTGGAGCCCCGAGCAGCGCATGCACTACGAGCAGCCCGCGAACGACCCGCGCTACGCGCAGCTCGCGCAACAAATCGTCGCTTCGATCCCCGAGCACGTACGCGACGACAAGCTCGCGCAGGCCGCCGCGATCGCGCTCTTCCTCGGCCACGAGGGCATCTACAGCCTGCGCAGCGGTCACAGCGAGGCAGCCGACCCGACGGCGGATTTCTTGTTCGGCGACCGCACCGGTTACTGCGTGCACTTTGCGCACGCGGCCGTGTACCTGATGCGCGCGCTCGGCATCCCGGCGCGCGTGGGGTCGGGCTACGCCGTGGACGAAGCGGCGCGACAAGGCGGCTCGGCCATCCTGCTGGCGGGCGCGAACTCCCACGCCTGGCCCGAGGTCTACGTGCGCGGTACCGGTTGGGTGGTGCTCGACGTGCACCCCGAGCGCAGCCTGGACAAGGCGGTCGCGCCGCCCGACCCGGACTTGCAGCGCTTGCTCGGCGAGATGGCGCGCGGCGACAAGCCCTTGCCCCAGGGCGAACAGCTGCCACTCGAGCCGATCATCGCAAACCTGCGCGCGCTGTTCGTGCTGCTCGGCGTCCTCGGCTTCGCGCTCTTGCGCGGGACGCTGCTCTTGGCCTACGGCATCAAGTATTGGCGCAGGCTCGCGCCCGCCTTGGCCTCGCCGCTTGCAGCGCCGCGCGTCGCCTATCGCGCCGAGCTCGATCGGCTGAGCGCGGTCGGCTTGCGCCGTCGCTTCGGCGAATCGCGCGAGGCGTTTGCCGCGCGCATGAGCGATCAGGCGCCGAGCTTCGCCGCGCTGACCGAGCACCACGTGGGCGCACGCTTTGGCACACGCAAAGACGCCGATCGCGGTCTGCTCGCCGCGCTGTCCGCTGCAATTGGCGCTGAGCTTGGGCGCGCCGTGCCGGCGTGGCGCCGCGTGCTCGGCGCGCTCAACCCCGTCTCATGGCTCGGATCCAGATGACGAGCCCCATTTGCGAAAAGGCTGCCGATTCGCGCAAGCTACGGCCAGCGAGGTGACCTTGGAAGCGATTCGACAGGAGCAGAGCGCGCTACCGCAGGGCGATTCCGCGGTGGATTTACAGTCCGCGCGTGCAGCGATCGAACGGCTCGCACGCCGCGCGCGCGCGGTGATCGTGGGACGCGACCAAGTCATCGATCTCGTGCTCACGGCGCTGCTCGCCGACGGCCACGTGTTGCTCGAGGACTACCCCGGCTCGGGCAAGACCACGCTCGCGCGCTGTCTCGGCGATTCGCTGGAGGGCCACGCCTCGGATGCGTTTGCCGCCTTCCGGCGCATTCAGTTCACGCCCGATCTCCTGCCGAGCGACGTGACCGGGACGAGCGTGTTCGACCTCGAGCACAGCCGCTTCGTGTTTCGCGCCGGGCCGATCTTCGCGCACGTCGTGCTGGCCGACGAGATCAACCGCACCTCGCCCAAGGTGCAAGCCGCGATGCTCGAGGCAATGGCCGAGAAGCAGGTCACGATCGACAACGAGACCCACCCGCTCGACCCGCTCTTCTTCGTGATCGCGACCCAGAACCCGCTCGACGTGGCGGGAACGTATCCGCTGCCGACGCCTCAGCTCGACCGCTTCTTGTTCAAGCTGGAGATGAAGCACATCGCGCGCGACGCCGAGCTCGACGTGCTCAAGCAGTATCCGCGGCCGAGCCTCGACATGAGCGCGGGCTTGCCGAGGGTGAGCCGGGACGAGCTGCTCGCCGCGCGTCGCAGCATCCGCACGGGCGTGCACATCGCCGAGCCGATCCGCGAGGCCCTGGTCGACCTCGCGCGCGGCCTGCGCGCCGACGAGCGCGTGCTGCAAGGCGCCTCCACGCGCTCGCTCGTGCTGATGCTGCCCGCGCTGCAAGTGCGCGCGCTGATGAGCGGCCGCGACTACGTCTCGCCCGCCGACGTCGAAGCACTGGCGCAGCCGATCTTCGGCCACCGCATCGAGTGTGTTCCGGGGGTGCTCGACAAGGGCGAGGTGATCGTGGCGAGCCTCGCGCCGGTCGTCGAGCGCCTGGCCCGCGCGAGTCTCTCGCGATGAGCGTGCCTCGAGGCCGGCTGCGCTGGCTCGCGCTCGCGTGCCTGCTCGTGGCCGGGCTCGCCGCAGCGCAGAACCTCGAAGACGAAAGCGAGGTCGCGCAACGGGGCGTCGAGATCACACCGCAGGAGTCCGAGGCCTTTGCCCAGGTCGAAGAAGGCAAGTACGTGCGCGCGCGCGAGCTCGCCGAGCGCATTCTGGCCAAGAACAAGGGCTCGTTCGTCGCCCACATGGTGCTCGGGCTCGCGCAGCACTATGGCGAGGACAACCTGCCGCGCGCGCTCTTTCACCTGGACCGCTCGCTCGCCTTGTACGAGCAGCGCTTTGGCGCGCGACCCGGACCCGAAGCGCCCTGGCGCTGGCACATGGCGCTGCTGCGCGAGCTGTCCGAGGTCCACGGCGACATGGAGCACCCGGCACAGAAGCTCGCGCTGATCGCGCGTTACAACGATCTCTACGATCCCGACATGGTGGCCGAGCGTGCGTGGCCGCTGATGAAGCTCGGCCGCTACCGCGAGGCGCGCTTGGCCGCCGAGCTCGGCCTCACCACTGAACGAACGGGCGAGCGCGTGATAGCGCTCAATGCCCTGTGCGCGATCGAGTTCGAGGCCGGCAACGACGGCCAGAGCTACGACGCCTGCCGGCGCGCGATCGAGGACGGCTACGCCAGCGGCTCGGTGTCCGCCGTGGATCTCACCAACTTCGCCGAAGCCTCGCGCTCGCTCTTCAAGCTCGACGAGGCCGAGCGCGTGTCGCTCGAGGCGACCACCGCCCTGGCCTCCTGGTACGGCAATCCGTGGATGGATCTGGCCGAGCTCTACGTGCGCCAAGGCCGTTTTGCCGAGGCGCTCGCGGCGCTCAAGCTGGTGCCCGAGTACCGCGCGCGGCGCCCACCCCACGTGCGCGACGCCGACCGCAACGAGCTGCGGCGCGTGCTCGCGAGCTTCTTGTTGGCGCTGGCCAAGCCGGAACAGGCGTTCGAGGTCACCGGTCGTGCGATCGCCGCGCCCGAGCGCCGCGCGCACAACAGCCGCGATCCCGCTCAAGACCGCACCGTGCTCGCGCTGCTCGATCGCCGCGGCCGGCGCATGGCCGCCGAGCTCGTGCTCGAGCA
>JBIOJD010000048.1:0-15207 GCA_044450485.1 Polyangiales bacterium
GCGATCTCGAGCATCTGTACAGCGCTGCTCGCAAGAAGGGCTTGGCCGTGGTCGGCACGGGCGACTTCACGCATCCGGCGTGGCAGGCGGAGCTGCGCGACAAGCTCGTGCCCGCGGAGCCGGGCTTGTTCCGGTTGCGCGCCGAGATCGAGCGCACGCTCGACGCGACACGGCCATCAGGGCCGTCACCCGCGCCGCGGTTCATGCTCGAGGTCGAGATCTCGAACATCTACAAGCGCGGCGGCAAGACGCGCAAGGTGCACAACCTCGTGTACGCACCGGACTGGGACAGCGCGACGCGCTTCACCGAGCAGCTCGGCCGTCGTGGCAACCTCGCCTCGGACGGGCGGCCGATCCTGGGGCTCGACTCGCGGGATCTGCTCGAGATCACGCTCGAGGCCGGCCCCGATTGTTTCCTCGTGCCCGCGCACATCTGGACTCCGTGGTTCGCGTTGTTCGGCTCGAAGTCGGGCTTCGACGCGGTGGACGAGTGCTACGGAGATCTTTCGCAGCACGTGTGCGCGCTCGAGACAGGGCTCTCGTCCGACCCGGGCATGAACTTTCGCCTCTCTGCGCTCGACCGCTACCGTTTGATCTCGAGCTCGGATGCGCACTCGCCCGACAAGCTCGGCCGCGAGGCCACGCGTTTCGACACCGAGCTCGATTACTTCGAGATGCTGCGCGCGCTTCGGACGGGGAAGGGCTTCGGTGGCACGCTCGAGCTCTTCCCGGAGGAGGGAAAGTACCACCTCGATGGTCATCGCAAGTGCGACGTGTGCCTGCGGCCAGAAGCCTCGCGCGCCTGCGGAGGGCGCTGCCCTGCCTGTGGCAAGGCGCTCACGCTCGGAGTGCTGCATCGCGTGGCGGAGCTCGCAGACCAGCCCGAGGGCCGCGTCCCGGCCGGCGCAGCGCCCTACGACCACCTCGTGCCGTTGCGCGAGGTGCTTTCCGAGGTGCTCGGGGTGGGCCCTTCAACCCGCCGCGTGCAGGCCGAGTACGAGCGCATGATCGATGGCCTCGGTCCCGAGCTCCACATCTTGAGCGAGGCGCCCCTCGAGGACGTGCGCAGTCACGGCTCGGCGCTCACGGCCGAAGCGATCGGCCGCATGCGCAGAGGCGAGGTCACTCGCGAGCCAGGCTTCGACGGCGAGTATGGCGCGATCAGAACGCTTGCTAATTCTTGACCTCGGCCTTGGGCCGGTCGGAGTTGAGCAGCACGTCGCGTGCTTCTTTCACGCCTGCGTCGCGCGCGGCGAGCAGTAGGCCGCGCAGGTTCATCGAGAGCAGCGTATTGGCCACGAGCGCGCGGCGCTTCGGGTCTGCGCTGCCGAGCTCCTTGTACATCGTGTTGCGGATGTCGCGGTCCGACATGCCGCCGGCGCCTTCCCAGCCCGAGCGCAAGCGGGCGGTGACCTGGGCCCAGAGGTAGCTGTACGAGTTCCCCCCCGTGCCCTGCATCATGATCTCGGCTACGCGTAGGCGGCGGAAGATCTGGCCGGAGTCGAACATCGACTTGGTCAGCAGGTTGAAGTTGTCGTCCGCGTTGCTGCTGACCGCGAGCCGCAGCACTTCCTCGGTGTCGCGGTCTTTGGGCAATATCTCGAGCAGTTTCCGCGCGGCGTCTTCGTTGCCACCGAGCACGACTGCGAACGCCGCATAGCGGCGCGCGCTCGGGTCGTCGAGCAGAGCAAGCAGCTTGGCATCGTTGTCCGCGCTGCCGGCGTAGCCGATCGCGAGCGCCGCCGCGGTTTTGATCGCAGCCGGGGTCTCACCCGAGAGCAGCGGCAACAGCGCCGCCGCGACCTCCGGGTTGGGCTTGCGCCAGAGCCCGGTCGCGTAATCCGTGCGGATGCGCTCGTCGAGCTTCACGTCCATGATCTTCTGCAGCATCAACTTGTAGACTTCGCCGTCTGCGACGAGCCCGAGCGTGGCGCCAGCGACCTCGGCCAAGCGGAAGTCGTCTTCCGGATCCTCGATGATCGCGCCAAGGCTCTTGACCAGCTTCGGATCAGGCCTGCCGAAGTACGCGAGGCCGCCCATGGCTTCGAGGCGGTTGCGGTACGCCATCTCCGACGGCACGCTCGGCTTCGAGAAATCGATGCCTTTGTACTTGCTGCGCGGCAGGATGCCGAGCAGCTCCGAATAGGCTTTTTCGTACGGCATCTGGCCGAGGCCCTTGGAGGCCGCGCCCACGTCGTCGCCCTTCAGCTCTTTCATGAGCTTCGGACCTGCCTCCATGGTGTGCGTGGCGCCGAGCGCACGCATGATCGAGGCCTTGCGCTGCGGCGCCTTGTCGAACATCTCGAGCAGCACCGGGCCTGCCTTTGGGTTGCCGAGCCTGCGCAGCGCGTCGACCGCGTCGGTCGCGACCTCGTCCTCTTCGCTCTTCGCGAGCTCGGACAACACGGGCACAGCGCGCTCGTCGCCGAGCTCCGCCAGACCGTGTGCCGCCTCTTGCTTCACGTCCTCGTCCGGGTCGGCGGCCATCAGGGCCAGCGTGTCGGCCGCACGCAGGTCGTACGTCTTGCGCAGCAAACGAGTCAGGTCGCGCTTGGCGCTGACGTCGTGCGCCTGTTTGAGCAGCACCGCGAGCTGTGGCGCAGCCGTCGCCTTCGCCAGCGCGTCGAGCACGCTCTGGCGCATGGCGGGGCGCTTCTGCATCAGCGCGAACAGCGGTGCAGCAGCGCTCGGGTCGCCCGCGCGTCCGAGGCCCGCGACCGCGGCGCGCACCACTTCGTCGTTCTCGTCCGGGTTCTGGATCAACCGCACGAGGGGCGCGACCACCTCGGGCGAGGCCGCTTCGGAGAGCGCCATCGCCACCAGCGCGCGCACCGACATCTCCTTGTGGCCAGTCAGCTCGGGGCTGCTCAGCTTGGGAATGCCGAGAACCTTGGTGATGATCTGCGGATCGAAGTCCGGCTGCGCCTGCAGGTGACCCCTGGTGAACTCTTCCAGGATCGCGTCCGAGGCGCTCGGCTCGCGCAGAACGGCAAGCGCCCACACGACCTGGGTGCGGTCTTTCTCGTCACTCGTCGGCAGCACGGCGAGCAGCTTGGGCTTGGCCGAGTCGGCCGCCGGAGAGCCGAGGTTGGCGAGCGCGAGCGCGGCTGCGCGACGCACGATGCCCGGGGTGTCGAGCGCAGCGGTCAGCTGCGGGACGGCCTGCACGTCCTTGAAGTGCGACAGGTTGCGGATCGCGCGTTCCTTGACGTCGTCGTACGTGCTCTTGGCGAGCTCGGCGCGCAATGCCGCCAGCATCGCGTCGCCTTGCAGGTTGCCGGCCGCGAGCACGCCGTCCATGCGGTGCTCGTATGCGTTCGAGCTCTGCATGTAGAAATACGCCATTCCTCCCGCACCGCCGACCATCAGCAGAGCGAGTAGCTTGCCGGTCATGGTGGTGCGCTGGCCGATTTTCTTGAGCGCTTGCTCGTCGCTCAAGCCTGCGGCCAGGTTGCCTAGGTCTTCCGGGTACGCCGATGCGACCAGCGGAGCACTCGGCTCGAACGTGGGGATCTCCGAACGTGTTCCCATGCGCATCTCCAGCTCCTCCGGCAGACAGGTGTCGGGACGATACCCAAGGAAGTCCTGTGCATACAACGCACAACTGCGCACGCTCACGCAATTGAGGGCACAATTCGCGCAGGCAGGGGTCTGATCGCGCTTGTTATCCGGGTCTCGGGACGGGAAACGTCAGCCCGAAAACCCGCTGCGCGTTGCGAAAGTACAGCTTCTGAAGGACGTCGCGAGGCAGTCCGATGCCGTCGATGGTCCAGCGTCCCTGAATCGGGGTGGGGTGGGGCATGTGCTGACCCGAGGTCTCGAAGTACGCGAAGTGCCGCGAGAAGAAGGTCCGAGCTTCGGTCACGGTGCCCGGGCGTCCGCCCCCAGAGCCCAGGGTCAGACCTTCGGCGCTCACGCCGAGGTCGCTGCCGAACAGCACGCGGTCTTGGAACTGCACGAAGAAGCGGCGCATGCGCTCTGCGGGATGGCGCCCGAACTCGGGCACGCGCGCCGCGGTGTCGATGAAGTAGTTGGGATAGGTCGAGAGCATGCGAGCGACGCGCTCCGGCTCCTCGGCCGCGTTGCCGAAGTGCGCGCCGACGAAGGTCGTGCCCGGATGCCTCGCGATGCGCGCCTCGAGCTGCCGCAGCAGCTCCTCCCAGCTCGGCCACGGCAAGCCATTCGGAGAAAGCCCATAGAAGCTCCAGCTCGGGTGAACGCGCAGCTCGTCGTAACGCTCGTTGGCTGGCGTATTCGGCTCGAAGAACGCCTTGGGATCGCCGCTGTGGATCAACACCGGAAGCCCGAGCTTGCCGGCGGTCTCGAACACCACGTCGAGCCGCGGGTCGTCGACCGGCACGAGCTTGCCGGTCTCGTCCGTCACGCCCAGGCCGAGCGACTTGTAAATCTTGAGACCCTTGGCGCCGAGCTGCTTGCAGCGCTCGAGCGCGGCACGGACGTAGTCCGCGAAGTCGGGCCTGACCACGCGCCCGAAGCGCAAGTTGCAGAGCGGTGGCAAACGCCCGCCGCTCTGGCTCGAGATCGCGAGCGCGGCTTCGAGCCCGTCGCCGGGCTCGCCGCCCGAGAGGTTCAGCCCGAGCGCAATCCCGTTCTCCGCCATCACCCGCAGCGCGACGTCGGCGCTCTCGGGCGACACGTGCAGATGCACGTCGATCTTGGGCAAAGGGGCGGTTTTCGCGGCCGCTGCGGGCTCCGGCGCCGTCTTCGGCGTCGTTTCCGAGGCGGAACCCCCAGGCCGCGCCCTGCACGACGACCCGCAACCGGTGAGCCAGCCCACCAAAAAGAGGAGCATTGGCCAGGTCAGCAGATGCCCGGAACGCTTGGAACTGCCCCCGTTTGGTCTTATCATGGGTGCAACTACGCGGAATCGTTACTGACCTGGCTGCGGTCCGGAAGCCTTGAACGCCTTGCGAGGGTTGGCATGACCAAGTCCGAGCTGATCGAAGCGGTGGCCCAGCGCAGCAACATCACCAAGAGCCGCGCCGAATTGGTAGTCAATTGCGTGTTCGACGCCATGACCGCGGCGCTCGAGCGCGGCGAAGGCATCGAGATTCGCGGCTACGGTTCGTTCACCGTTCGGCACTACCACGCGTACGACGGGCGCAATCCTCGGACCGGCAAAGCCGTGTCGGTGCCGGAGAAGCGACTGCCGTTCTTCAAGGTGGGCAAAGAGCTCAAGGCGCTCGTGAACGGCGCCGACGCGTCTGCGGCCGATTCAGACGACGATGACGACGACGACGACGAAGATTGATCGCGGCGCGCCTCGGGCTCTGCGTGAAGACCGCGACTAGACGCGGGCACGCGCGACCACGGCGGCGCGGAAGTCCTTGGCTCCATCGATCGAGTCGAGCAGGGCCTGAGCAGGGGTCTTGCCCTGCGACAAGAGCTGCACGAGCGGCTCGAGATGGACGCGTTCGTCGCGTCCGGCCTCGTCGCGGGAACTGAGCCGCTCGAGCCCCGCGCTGGCGATTTCCACGACTTGCTCTGCCCAGGCGCGGACGGGACGGCCGGCGAGCCGCGCTCCGAGCGCAAGCGTCGCGATCTCGGGTCGCGCTCGTTGGACGAGCTCGGCATCGAGCGGTGCAATCAGCGTTTCGAGCTCGGACAGCGCGCGCTCGTCGTAGAGCATGCCCTTCCACAGCGCGGGGATCGCGCACACCAGCTCGGTACGCTGCGCATCCATGCCACGCACCTCGATCGTCCTCTTGAGGCGAGCTTCTGGGAACAGCGTGTTCACGTGCGTCTCCCAGTCCGTGAGCGTGGCCCGCTCGCCCTGCGCGCCATCCGCCATGAATGCCCGAAAGGTCTGGCCCGTGTTGGCGATCACACGGCTGCCGCGCTTGATCATGAACATCGGCACGTCGAGCGCCCACTCGACGTAGGCGCGGTACGACATGTCGCGTTGCCACGCGAACGGCAGGATCCCGCTGCGGTCGGGGTCCATGCCGAGCCAGACCGCGCAGCGCTCGCACAGATGTGGCCCGACCTTGCCCTCGACCAATGGGCTGTGCGCGAACATCGCGGTGGTCACGGGCTGTAGCGCGAGCGCCACGCGCAGCTTGCGCACAGCGTCGTGCTCGCTCTCGTAGTCGAAGTTCGCCTGCACGGTGCAGGTGCGGCGCATCATGTCGAGCGCTCGCGGGCCGCGCGTGGGCAAATACTTTTCCATCACGCCGTAGCGGAGCTTCGGCACGTGCGGGAGATCGGCGTGGCGGGCGAAGGGATGGAACCCGATGCTGAGCCACACGATGCCGAGCTCTTCTGAGATGCCCGCCAGCTCGTGCAGGTGCGCGAGCACCTCCGTCCGCGTCTCGTGCACGCTCGCAAAGGGCGCTCCCGAGAGCTCGAGCTGGCCCGCCGGCTCGAGCGTGATCGACGCCTCCCCGCGTTTGAGCGAAATGGCCTCGCCGCCCTCGTGCTCGCGCTCGAGCTCCCAGCCGTAACGCTCGGCGAGCAGCTGCAGCACGCGCTGCACCGAGCGTGGCCCTTGGAACGGTAACGGCTGGAAGCTCTCCGCGAGCAGCCCGAACTTCTCGGCCTCGGTCCCTACGCGAAACGCAGCGCGCGGCTTCTCCGCCTGGCGGAACGGCAGCAGCAGGTCGTCGTAGCTTCGCAGCGGCGCGTCGACTGTGGACGGGGCGGACAGGGCGAGCTCCTCGCTGGGGTCGCAAGCGAGAGGGGCATAGTACCTGCCTCGCTACGTGGCAAGCGTGAGCGCATGTGCTCGCGTGCTCGAGCGCGTCTGCCGTCGGGCCCTTCCGTACGGCGTTGCTGCGGTTGACAGCGCGCGCTGCCGCTGGCTATAGTCGCGCCCCGCAAGCGCTTCTAAGTGCTTGCAGAAGCAGACAATTTAGTCCGTTCTTGACGGGGCCGCGCGCTACCGCGCCGGTTCCACGCGTCGCGGTCGGATGGGGAGGTTGTGATGGCCAAGCAAGCGCTACGTCCCGTCGCTCTCGCGTTGCTCGCGTGCGCCTTCTGCATCGCGCTCGTCGGCTGCCACGCCGATGACAACGATCCCAAGGGTCAGGCTGGCGAGCTGAACGACCCGGTGCGGCGCGAGCACGCGATAGGTCGTCTCTCCAGCCTCTTCAGCGAGCGGTTGGTGGCGGCCAAGGGCAACCGCTCGGACGCGGCGGTCAAACAGTTCGCCGACGACACGATCGAGAAGCTGTCCCAAGCGTACATCGATCACCCCGAGGACAACCAGAACGGGCTGAAGATGCTGCAGCTCATGTCGGACATGCGCGACCCGCGCGCGCTGCCGGCGCTGCTCAAGGCACTGGAATGGCAGGCGGAGGTGAGCGAGGACCACGCCGTCACGGCCGGCGCGACGTTGGCGACGATCGATGTGCCGCCCGGCAAGCGCGCCGAGGTGGTCGCAAAGATCTGCGCGGCGCTCAAGCGTGTCACCGGGCCGCGACCGGTCGACAACCGCATGCGCAAGGGCTTCATCGAGGTGCTCGGCAAGATGAAGGACAAGGGCGCGACCGCTACCTTGGTCGAGATCGCGCTGCGCCAAGACGACTCGCAGAACTTTCTGTTCAACAAGCTCGCCGCGCAGCAACTGACCAAGATCGCCGATCCGGCGGCGGTCGATGCGCTGGTCAAGGCGCTCTACCTGTTCGACCCGAAGCAGCCGATGATGCGCATGGAAGAGGATGCCGAGGCCGCCCTGGTCGCGATCGGCAAGCCGTCGCTCGAACCGTTGCTCAAAGCTGCGCGCGGCGAGAACCCCGACGTCGTCAAGCTCGTCGAGCTCTCGATCGAGTCGTTCCGGCGCAAGGATCAGGACGTCGCCGCCAAGATGAACAAGAACACGCTCGTCGCGCGCGAGGCCGTGCTCGCGCTCGGGCGGCTAGGGATGCGCGAGGCGCTCGACACGCTGATCAAAGAGACGACCGAGGACGACGGTGACCGCCGCATGACGGCTTCGCTCGCGCTCGTCAGCATCAACCGCGACGCCGCGGACACGCCCAAGATCGTGGCGGCGATGACCAAGGTCTACGACAAATCCGACAAGCAGGCGCGCCCGCAGTTGCTGGTGGCGTTCCGCCACTTGTACGCCGACGAGGGCATGCCGCTGCTGCTCAAGGTCGCCAAAACTCACGAGGCCGAGCTTCCGCCCGTCCAGATGTACGGCTGGCTGAGCTACGCGTTGATGGCGAACAAGGACGAGTCGGTGGTGCTCGGCCCAATCCTCGAGAAGGAAGAGCTGATCAAGCCGCAGCTTCTCGACTACCAGGTCGCGCTGAAAGCCGCAGAGCAGTGCGACAAGAACGTGCAGTGCTGGCTGGGCAAGCTCAAGGACAAGGACAAGATCGTGGTGCGCAAGGCCACCACCATGCTCGCGCGTTACGCACGAGGAAACGACGCGGCCATCAAGGGTCTGATCGAGCTCTTCTCACACTCGGATCTCGAGGTGCGCAACGAAGCGCTGAGCGCCGTGGACTTCATCGCGGTCAAGGGCAGCGCAGATGCGGTCAACAAGATCGACGCACTGGAGTCGGTCGAGGCCGGCCGCTCGATCTGGAACAACTTCAGCCGCGAAGCGCTGCCCACGCGCTCCAGGTTGCTGAGTCGCGCCGCTTCATGACGAGGGGCGGCACGCGCCGCCCCTCCCCCGCGAAGTGAATTCGCGGGGGGCCCTCCCCACGCGGAGCGGGAGCTTTGCTGACCTCTGAACGACCTTGTTGGTCGTCCAGACCTCTCGTCGCGGAGCGACGATTCACCCCTCAGCGCCGTTGCTGGTCAACACCGCGTACATCCGCCCACCTGGGCGCGGTTGCAACCGTGACGCGTGCGCTCGGGCTGCGCTATGGTTTCGCGCATGGGACGGCTACTGCGCGAAGGCTCGGGCGCGTTGCTGCTGCTCGGAGCGCTCGCCATTCTCTTTCACGGCGTGCAGTTGCTCGGCGCCCGCGACTATCTGGCGTGCATCATCTTGATCTTCACTGGGATTCCCCTGATGCGGGCCGGCGTCGACCTACTTCGACCGTCGATCGGCGAGTGATGCGTGAGGACCCCCGGCGTCGCCTGAGCTCGTGCGCCCGCGGAGCGCGCTTGCTGTGCTGCGTGGCGCTCGTGCTCGGTTGCGACAGCCACGACGAGGCCGGGGGGCGTGGGCAGAAGGCCCGCGGCTCTGCGGTCGTGGGTGGACAGGTGGTGAGCACTGTCGATGGTCATCCGATCACGGTCGCGGAAGTCGAAGAGCTCGTGCACGCGGGTCTACCGCCGCGTGAGGCCTTGGTGAGGCTTCAAG
Source organism: Polyangiales bacterium (assembly GCA_044450485.1). Classification (GTDB taxonomy): domain Bacteria; phylum Myxococcota_A; class Polyangia; order Polyangiales; family JAFGIB01; genus CAVZVA01. Next base: position 9,281 of record JBIOJD010000048.1, read on the forward strand.
CCGAGCGCGTGCTGATGACCGAGGCGGGACGCCGCGGCTTTGGGGCCGATCCCGCGGTCGAGCAGGTGGCGCGACAAGCGCTGGTCCAGACACTGATCGCCGCCGAGGCCGATGCGGTGCGCATCACCGCACAGGACATCAAGGAGGCCTACGACAAGAACAAGGCTCGCTTCGAGCGCAAGGAGCGCCGTGCGTCCGTGCACGTGCTCGCCTCTCTGCCGAAGAAGCCGTCCGCGGAGGCCGACGCCGCAGCGAAGACCTTCGCGCGGCAGATGATCTCGGAGCTCGCGTCTGCGGTCGATCCGGTCGCCTTCGTCCGGGCCATCGGCAAGCGCAAGGAGGCGCAGTTCGACGTGATCGCCGAGAAGCTGCCGCCGACCGCGCCCGATGGCTCGCTGGTGCAACCGTTCCTCACGGCGCTGTTCTCGGTACCGCAGCCTGGCGTGGTGCCGGAGCCCGTGCGCACGAGCTTCGGCTGGCACGCGATTCGCGTGATCGAGATCGTGCCGGCAGAGATCACGCCCTACGAGCAGGCGTCGTCCGTCTTGCAGGGGGAGCTTTCGCTCGCGCGCAAGCAGGAGCGAATCACCGCGCTCGTCGACCGGCTGCGCAAGGAGCACGGCGTCGACATCTCGGCGAGCGCCACCGAAACCCTGGCCAAGCTCGAGCTCTGAACCGTGACCAAGCGGCCAGAGGAGGCGCAGCGCGATCTGTTGGAGACGGCGTTCACGCCGATTTTGCGCCGCATCTTCGGCGCCCTTCAGGGCGCGCTCGCTGCAGTCTTCGTCGATCTCGAAGGAGAGTGCATCGACTACGTGTCGTCACTCGATCCGTTCGAAGCCAAGGTCAGCGCTGCACATGCGCTGGTCTTGATGTCTGCGTTGCGTGCGGCGAGAGGCAAGCTCGGGCTTCACGAGCCAGTTGTGCTGACCGTCACGGGGAGCGCCCGGGAGCTCTGGGCGCGTCGCGTGAGCGAAGAGTACTTGCTGGTTGCCGTATTGGAGCCCGGGGCCGATCCCCTGCAAGTGGCCCGCGTGCTGGCGTTCGCCGGCCGGGAGTTTCGCGACGACGTGGGCGCCGCGATGCCGCCGTGGGACCCCGCGCCGCGGAGCCTGGAAGTGATCGTGCGCGGCGCGGTGGGTTGGCCGTACGCGCCCGCCGCGTTCAGCCAGCAGGGCGTGCGCGTGTTCATCAGCGACGTTTTGGGGCGCTGGACCGAAGACGGCGGCGCGGAAGGCGACGAGCTGGTGTGCTTCCGCGTACGAACCGAGGAAGGACAGGAGCTTACACTGGTTCACGATCCCGCCGGCGATGGCTGGCTCGTGCGCCCCTGAGCCGAGGGCGGCGTTGCCGGGGCGTGCCGCCTCCTATAGCATCACACTGTGGCGACCCGAAGCTGTCCGAGCTGCGGCAGGGCGTATCCCGATGCGGTTTTCTTCTGCGGCGAAGACGGCACGATCACCGTCCAAGACCAGTCGCCGAAGGACTTCGACCCGCGCCTCGGCACGCGCATCGGTGGCTACATCGCCGTAGCGCGAGTGGCCGACGGGGCGATGGGCCGCGTGTTCGAAGGCCGTCATCCCGAGACCAAGGCGCGCGTGGCGATCAAGGTGCTGCACGGGGACGTCGGCCGCGATCGCATCGCGGTCGAGCGCTTCAAGCGCGAGTACGAGTCCGCGATGGAGCTGAGCCACCCCCACATCGTCAAGGTTCTCGAGTTCGGGGAAACCTCGGACGGGGCGCCGTTCTTGACCATGGAGTACCTGGAGGGTGCCGAGCTCGGCAAGGTGCTTGGCCGAGGTCAGCTGCTCGCGCCCGCACGCGTCGTTCGCATCCTGTCTCAGGTGGCGCTGGCGCTCGAGCACGCCCACTCGTTCGGGTTCATCCATCGCGATCTCAAGCCGGACAACATCTTCCTGTGTCGCACCGAAGAGGGCGACGACGTGCGCGTGCTCGACTTCGGCTCGGTCAAGCTGCAGCTCGAGATGGGCGCGAAGCTCACCGCGATCGGCACCACCGTCGGCTCGCCGTTCTACATGTCGCCCGAGCAAGCGATGGGCCGCGCAGACGTGGACCAGCGCACGGACGTGTTCGCGCTCGGCGCGATCCTGTACGAGATGCTGACCGATCGGGTGGCCTTCGACGCGCCCAACATCGCGAAGATCTTGGTCAAGATCATGAACGACACGCCGGCGCCACCGAGCGCGATCAATACGCGCTGCAGCGCGGCGCTCGATGCCGTGGTCCACAAGGCGTTGCGCAAGAACAAAGAAGAGAGATTCCGCAGCGCACGCGACCTGGTGCAGGCGGCGATCGAAGGGTTCGGTCTGCAGGGCACGCTCGAAGAGTGGGCCCACCGGCCGCAAGCCGGGATCGTCAAGGCGCTCGCGGATGCGCCGCGGCCGGAGCTCAAGCCGACGCCGCTGCCGCCTCCGCCGGAAGAGTCGCCGCGCGCAAGCGCGTCTTCGGGCAACGGCGAGCCGACCTCGCCGAAGCTGCGCCTCGCTCGCGATGACGGAAGCGGTCACGCAGTCGCATCCGGCGTGCATCCGCGGACCTTGGCTCTCGTGGCAGTGGTCCTATTGATCGTGGCCCTGTTGTTCATCCTGCTGCGGCGATAGTGATCTTCACTCCGGAACCGGCAGGAACGCGTCGCCTTTGAGCTCGAGCAGACGCGTGGCGTGGCGTGCTTGGCGATCCTGCCCCAAGCCTGGGCTCGGACCTGCGAGCTCGGTCGCAGAGGTGCGGCCGAGCGCGGCGGCCAGCGCTTCGCGTGTCTTCGCGCCCGAGTCGATGGCCTTGCGCACGAGCTTGAAGGCGTCGTACGCGAACGCCGCGAACGCGTCCGGCGACTCGCCAAACTGGGTCTCGAAGCGCGCGGCGAAGCGCTGCTCTGCGCCACCTTCCGAGCGCGCATCGAATGGGACCGAGAACAGCGCACCCTGAAGGTAGCGGCCGACGCTACGTGCGAGGTCGCGATCGAACGCCACCGACGGCGCCATCAGCGTGATCGAACGCGCCGAGCTCGGTGCCGTTTCACCTGCGGGGGTGCTCCATAAGCCGGCGGCTGCGAGCGCCGGCGCGATCAGCGCGACTTCCCGCGGCTCGTCCGCGACCAGGATTGCGTCGATGGGAAGCTTTGCGAGCGCAGTGGCCTGTTCGGTGAAGCTGGTGGCGCCGGGCGCATAACGCTGCACCGCCAGCACCTCGGCTCCCACGGCCGTTGCCCGAGCGCGCAGCGTGCTCTCGATCAGATCCCCATACGGCCCCTGCGGTAGCACTGCCGCCAACTTGGTCCGCGAGATCGCTTTGACCCGCGACAGCAGCGCCTGCAGCTCCTGCTCCGGTGTGACGAAGAAACGGTACACCATCGGGCCGCGCTCGAGCGCACGGCCGCCGGGGGTGAGCAGCACGATGGGCACACCGAGCTGCTGCGCCCGCTCAGCAGCGGCCTCGGCCGCGCGCACGTCGAGCGGACCGATGATGGCGACCGCGCGGTGGACGCCCACGAGCTCGCTCACCGCTTCGGCTGCGCGTTCGGGCTCGCCACCGTCATCTCGAAAAACGAGCTGGGGTGCGTCCTTCTCCGGCGGTCCTTGCAGCGGCAGACCGGCGGCCAGCATCAGCCCGCGCAGTGCCAGCTCTCCGACCTTGTGCCCGCGGCCGCTCAAGCTGAGCACGGCGCCGATCACCTGTGGGTTCGCTTCACCCGGGCGTGCAGCGCGCACGGCGATGGCGGAGAGATCGGTGTCGATGGGGATCTCCTCTTCGCGCATCAGCTCGAGCAACTGGTGCGCGCGCGCCCCGTCGTTCTTGGCGTCGGCGTCTCGCACCGCGCGCTTGATCACGCGGCGAAACGCAAAGCCCTTGCGGGGCAAGTCGCGCAGCAGGCGCTCGATGTCCTCCGGGCTCGCCTTGTCGGCCGCGAGGGTGGTGATCTCGGCCTCGGCCCAGCGGCGGTCGAGCTCCGGCGCAGCCTCGGCCGTCAAGTTGTCCAGGGCTGTGAGCGCGTCGCCATAGCGACCGAGCTTTTCGAACGCCTCGGCGAGCGTCCGCAGCAGCAAGGCCGTGTCGGCCGGGTCCACCGGGCGACCGACCATCGGTTGCAATGTCTCCACCGCCTTCTTGTCGTCGCCGAGGCGGTGGCTCGCGACTGCGCCAAAGAAGCGGCCCTGCTCGGCAAGCGCAGGATCATCGTGCGTGGAAACCTGGTCGAACAGCACCTTGGCTTCTGCTGCCTTGCCGGCTTGAAGCAGGATGCGGCCGAGCGCGAGCTGCGCCACCGGCACGAGCGGGTCGTTCGGTTTGTCGGCGATCAGCTTGCGGTAGCGAGCCGCGGCTTCCTCGTGGTCGCCCTTGTCGTCGATCTCCCGTGCCTCGCGCAGCGCGGCTTCGGCTTCGGCATCGCCGCTCGTGATCGTGGGGAGCTTGCCGAAGTCCGGACCGCCGTGGCCCGGGCAGCCGCCGAAGGCGAGCAACGCCGCGAGCGCGAGCCCGAAGCCATAGCGGCGGCCCTCGCGGCTGAACGGGGGATCAGAGCCAGGATGAGGATTCGCCATGCGCCCTGCATACGGCACGAAGGCCACCGCTGTCATCGGCCGATCCTTGCCCAGGTCGACCCGCAGCCCGCAACTTTGTTGCGGCCGCCACCCCTGGCGCAACGCACCGCCCCGCACTACACGCAGGGGGCATGGGCGCTCAGAGGACGGTCGAGCTGATCGGAGCCGGAGCGCTGTCGCCCACGGTGCGCGCGCTGCGTTTTGCCTGCGTGGATGGCGCGACGCTCGATTACGTGCCTGGCCAGTGGCTGAATTTCGACGTTCCCACGGATTCGGGAGTGGCTCGGCGCGCATACTCGATCGCATCGGCGCCGAGCGCGGAGCACCCTGAGCAGTTCGAGATCGCCGTCACGCGGGTGAACTCGGGCAGCGGCGCGTCCCGTGCCTTGCACGCGTTTGCGCTCGGTGGGCGATGTCAGGTCGACGGGCCGCATGGCTTCTTCACCCGCGAGCAAGCCCGTGCGCTGCCAGCCGTGCTCGTCGCGACCGGCACCGGAGTGTGCCCGTTCCGCGCCATGTTGCAGGACGAGCTGCGCGACGGCGCTGGCCCTCGCATCGAGCTGCTGTTCGGCTGCCGGACCGAGCATGATATCTTGTTTCGCGAGGAGCTGGAGACCTGGGCGCGCCAGCACGAGCGCTTTCGGCTGCACGTGACGTTGAGCCGACCGTCGATCGGCTGGCCCGGCCTGAGCGGCTACGTGCAGCTGCACCTGGCGCAGCTGATCGACACGTCGAACCGCCCTCACGTGTACGTGTGCGGCTTGACCAAGATGGTCAGCGAGGTACGCCGCGTCCTGAAAGACCAGCTCGGCTACGACCGGCGAATGATCCACAGCGAACGCTACGACTGAGGCTTGACGAGTCCGGGGAGTCGGATCTTGCTGGGCGGCTTGCCGGGTCCGGGCTCTGCGCGGGGGGACGCGCGCCTTGCAGATGCGGCGGGTGGAGTGGGGCCGCACGCTCAATCTACGCCGCGCAAGGCGCGCTCGGAGAAGCGTGCCATTCGAGGTTTTCTTAGCTTGCGAATGGCACGCTTCTACGCCCCCCGCGCAGAGCCCGAACCCGGCAAGCCTCACGTCGCGAGGATTGCACCACGCGGCAACGGACCGGGCCTTCGAGCTGGACCATCCGTCACTCGCGCGCGCGGCGGACGAGAGCCAGTGCAATCGCCTCGATGTCGCTAGGCCCCGGGCGCTCGTGGTTCAGGTTGGCGACCCAGAGGTCAGCAAGCTTTTTTCGTCCAAGCAGGCCGCCTGCAAGCGCACCCGTCATGGCGCAGATGGTATCTACGTCCCCGCCGAGGCGAGCAGCGGCGAGGACTGATTGCTCAAAGGAGGACGCGTTGGATGCGAAAGCCCACAGTGCTGA
>JBIOJD010000049.1:0-15044 GCA_044450485.1 Polyangiales bacterium
CCGTCGTGCCCACGACCAACACCGACGCCGTGGCAGTGTGGATCCAAAACCTGCCTGCGTCCTCCGCCTCGTCCTCCGCCTCGCACTGACGACGGGAGCTCCTGTTCAGGAGCGTTCAGGAGCGAGCGCGCCCGGAGAAAAAACCGGAGGAATACTCCTGTATTTCGAGGAATTTTTTCGAGGACGTAAGCCGCGCCTGGACGTTCCTGGACAGGAACTAGTTGCAGCCGCAGCCGCCGCCCGAGGCGCCGACGGCGCCGCTCGAGCCTTCGCGGTAGGCGGTGGCGTGCTCCTCGCCGGCTGATAGATCGCCGTTGCGCTCGAGCTGCATGTCCGACCGCGCGAGCGTCTCGCGTTGATACGGCTGCACGGTTGCGCACGCGCCGCAGCCAAGCGCCAGAAGCAGCAGCGAAGCTCGGATGACCACAGCGTTCATGGCGTCTCCTGTCAGTGCGTCGAACCGGTCGTCGGCTGCGCAGGCGTCGGAGCTCGCCCGAGCACCCAACGCGCGATGACCAAGTATCCCTGATCGTTGACCGAACGGTAGAGGTTGCGGCCGAATTTATCTTCGCCGCGGTGACCCGCGCCGCCGGCCTCGACCGCCAGCGGCTTTCGCAGCAGCAGCGAGCGGCTGGGATCATCGGGGTCGATCATCGACAGGGCGAGCTGATAGCCGCGCGTGGCTTCGTCGGCGGTCAAGTTGTCGAACTCGCGCGTCATCGGGTCGAGCCTGACGCGGCCCGGCCCCCACACCTGCAAGAAGCGCTGAGGCGAGCCGTGGCACGTCGAGAACGCGCAATCGCGCAACATCACGGGCAGGACTTGGGTCTGGAACTGCTGGAAGCCGCGGGAGGGCTTCTGCCAGCCGGCGTCGTTCTGGGAGCAGCCGGCCACCGCGCAGCCGAGCGCGAGGGCGAGCGCGAGCATCCGAGGTTGCATAGAGAGCGTGCTCACAGCTCCCCCGTGAGGCGCAGCATGAGGAAGCGCTCGACGTCGTTGAAGATCGGCCCCGTGTTCGTGCTCGACGCGAAGGCGTGCGACTCGCGGTAGAACAGGTCGAGCGAGAAGACCGGCGAGAGCCGCACCTGCAGCGAGCCTTCGCCCCCGGCGGCCGCACCCATCTGGCTCACCCCTTCGTCGCGCAGCGCCTTGTCCACGGCCACGATCCATTGCAGCTCCGGGCCAAAGCGCAAGCGCACCCTTTCCACCAGCGGCCAAATCAGCTCCACGCGCAGCTGCGGCCCGAGCAAGCTGTAGCCCAGGAACGGCGGCTCGTGCACCGCCGGCCAGAAGGTGCGAATGCCGAGGCCGATCGGGAATGCGAGCGAGGGCGCGGTCGGCCCGTCGTCGAGGCGCACGATCGGCGCGACGCTCAGCTCACCGCGCTCGGCCCGCGCGCTGATGGTGTAGGGCAGCGCGAACGGCGGACGCTGCTCGACGCGCAACCCGACCGAGGTCTGGTAGCGCAGCAAGAGGCCGAGCGAGAAGCGGTTCGCGGGCCAGAGCGTCGCGCCGAGACCGATTTCCGCGGCCGGAAAGAACACAGTGGGCAAGCGCTGTCCGGTGGACATCGCCGTCGGACGCACGAACGCGCGCGTGCCGAAGCCGAAGCCGACGAACGGCGCGACGCGCATGGGGGAAACGGGCGGGGCCAGAGGCGTTTCTGTCTGTTCGGGCGCGGAGGCCGGAGGCTCGGACGACTCGCTCGTGGTCGCCGCGGGCTCCTCCTCAGACGATGTCGCATCGTCGTCGGGTGCCGAAGCCGCAGGAGGCGCGTTGTCGGCCTGCGAGTCGGACGAGGGCTTTGCGCGCTGGGCTGCGCCGGGCGCCGCAGACACGAGCGCCCACGCGAGCACGACGCCAACCACGAGCGTGACGCGTGCGCTCATAGCTGAAACACCGTGGCTAGCGTCACCTCGAGCGCGTTGATGTGGCTCAAGGGAACGTAGTCGCTGTACATGAAGATCGACGGCGCGACTGAGAGCATCACGCGCAAGCGCTCACCTGGATCGTCGAAGTGAAAGACGTGCTCGAGGTCGAGCGCGACCCGATGCGAGCTGAACGGCGAGAGCTCCTTGTCGTTGGTGTAGTGCTTCTGGTCCTCGGTATCGTAGTGGGACTGGTACTGCTTCGCGGGACCTTGGAGATAGAAACGATAACGAAGCGCCAGCACCGTGTCCGGCTCGGGCAGGAACGCGACCTCCGCGCTCAGCGTGTGCGACAAGAGATGCCAATCGTCGATGTAGAAGCGGTAGCCGGCGCCGACCGAGAACCGGTTGCCGAGCGCACGCCGGGCGCGCAGCGCCGCCGCGTGACGCAGGCGTGAGTCGGGGTTGGTCTCAGGCACGCAGTACGACGCGCTCGTGGTGCACAAGCCATCGGGAGACTTGATGCCGATGCGGCGGTACGGGCTCGAGAGGTATCCCTGTTCCAGACCCGGGTCGTAGACCACTTGGACGAGGGTGCTCGGATCGAGGATCTGGGTGAACGAGGCGCGCGCGCCGAGCGTGCGTGCAGTGCGCGCGAACCCGGGATCGCCAGCGCGACCCACGGTGTCGAAGGCGGCGCTGAGCTCGAGCGCCGCCGTGGAGCTCTTGTCCGCGAAGTCACGCGAGAAGCCGACGGTGCCGCCGTGCGACTCGTAGTCGGGTTCCTTGGAATACCGGTAGCCGGCGGAGAGGCTCATCGCGTCCCAGTCGTGGGAGAGCCGCACGTGCATCTCGTCGCGCTGCTCCGTGATCGGCTTGCTGGCCGACGCGCGGATGTCGACCGAGGCGCTGGTCCACACGTCCATCGTGTAGACGACATCGAGGCGCGTGGCGTCGGCGATCGGCGTCGCCACGTGCAGCCGTGGTGCAACCACGGTGGTCTTGTCCGAATCCGTGCGCACGTAGACCGCCGTCCCGGCCTCCTGTGCCGCCGCGCGCCCCGCGCACAGCACGAGCGCGGCGCACGCCATCCCCAGAGCCAGTGGCTCAGCAGGTCGCCGCTGCGCGGCACGAGGTTTTGGTTCTGGAACGCGCGACACGGCGTATCTTCACGGGCTCGAGGTCGAAGGGGGCGTGTAGCTGATCTTGAGCCCCTTGTGCGGAGGCTTGTCGGGCGGATTGAGAGTCACGGGCTGTGTGCCCTTTTCGAAGTCGTACATCGCGAGCGGACCATAGTTGAGCTCGGTCTCGGTCACCTCGATGAAGATCCGGTAGGTCCCGTCGGGCACGATGTTCCCTTTGAAGTCCTTGCTGATCCACACGTCGTGATGCGGCGAGTTGTGATTCGGCAGCGTGGCCGTGGTGACCGCGTCGGGCTCGGGCCACGCCGCGACGCACGCGTGCTCGTTCCACCGGTAGAGCGAGCCCGCGCGCAGCCCGGCCCATCGCTCGATGGTCTTGACGTAGGTGCCGGCGGCGTCCTCGATCCAGACCGCCCCGACGTTGGCCGGCGTCCAGTGCTCGCCAATAGGCGTGGTCATGAAGTCGACCGAGAGCATGCCCCGCACGCCGGCATCGCCGGGCTCCCCAGTGCAGCGATCGCCGCCCACCGTGTCGGCGCTTCCATCTGCGCCCGCATCGCCGACGACCCGCATCGTCGCGCCGAGCGTGCTCCCGGGCGTGTACAAGCCCACGTGCGGGTCCGCGGTCGCACCGAGGTTTGGATACAGCGGCGAGCCGCTCTCGGCCGTACACGCGCACAGCGCGAGCAACACCCCGCATCCAACGGACAAGGCCGAGCGCCGACGTGGAGCGCTCATCGCAACACCCGTGCACGCCGTCGCATCAGCCACAGCCAAGCCAAAATCGCGACCACCGGCCAGAGCGCCCCGTGTGCATTGGCGCCAGCCGCGCTGCAACCGCTGTAGAGCTGCGATTGATAGTGCGCCGCGCCCGAGGTCGCCGGCAGCAGCGGAATGGACACCTCGCGCACCGAGTCTCCATCGGGCGTTCCGGAAAGCATGTCGGTGGTGACGAACCCAGCCGAGAACCAGATCGGGCCCTGCCACACCGCGGGCGCCGTCCATCGGAAATCGAGCTCCTGCGCGCCGCACGAGCGCACAGCCAAGAGACAGCGCGTGCCGAGCTGGTTGGCGTCGCAGTGCGTGACTTTGGGCGGCGCGGCGGTGTCGGGGCCGATCGCCGGGCCAGGAATCACGCTGTAGACATCGGTGGCGGGCATGCCAGCGGGAAGCTCGCACAGCGCGCCAGGAGGCGCTTTCTTCGGGTCGTCGACGTCGATCGTGCCGGACGCCGTGCCCTTCTCCGCCATGAGCTCCGCCACCATGCCCATGCTCGGCGAGCCCATCGCCATGCGCAGCTCCTCGGCATGCTGCGCGAACTGCGGCCACGAGACCTTCACGTCGTAGACGGCGCCCGGGACGTAGCCGGCGTCGGGCAAGCCCTCGACGTAGAGCGGGTAAGCGACGAGGTCCGCCGGGCCGGTGTGACAGACACTGCAGCCATAGCCCTCGGCCGGCGAGCCGGTGAACCAGCGCCCACCACCGCCCCCGCCGGCGGGGTCGGCCGCGTAGTAGGCGGGCTCAGAGAACGCGCGCGCGCGGCCCGCCGCCGACGCGACCAACCACAGACAGGCGACTGCGGCCAATGTCGGCCTGAACGATTGATGACACCGCACCAGCAGACCTGCTCCGCTCTTCGGCGCGTCGCCTCGTGCATCGAGCGATTCGCGCCCTACTGGTCGGGTTGCACTACTCCGTGCCGACCCAGGAGGTCAACGGGGGGTGGCCGGAAAGTACCGCCTGCGCAGGGAGCTGCGGCTATTATCCCCAAGCTGCAGCCGGCGCCATGTCCCAAGATGGGTGCGTTGGCCGCCCGCTCAATCCAAGCCGAGCAGTTCCGGCAAGTCCGCCATCGAAGCGAAGACCCGAGCACCGGCTCGCGCGAGCGGTGCTGGCTCCTCGGAGCCGGCGTAGCCAAACACGGTCATGCCAGCGGCGCGGGCGGCGGTCACGCCACTGGGCGAGTCTTCGATCACCGCACACGCGGAGGGTTCGACACCCATCTGCGTCGCGGCGTACAGGAACAAGTCGGGCGCAGGTTTCGGCCGCGCGACCATCGAGGCCGTGTACACGCGCTCGCCGAAGAATGCGTCGAGCCCCGTGACCCGCAGCGACAGCCGCACGCGCGGCAACAGCGACTGCGACGCCACGCACATCGGCGCTGCGTGCCGTTGTAAACGCTCGAGCACCTGACGCACGAGCGGCACGGGTTGCAGCTCGCGGACGAACGCGCTCGCCACGCTCATCGCGAGCCGGTACGACCACGCGGGCGACAGCGCGCGACCGAGCTTCTCTTCGATCGAGGACAACACCTGATCGAGTGTCTTGCCCATGAGCAGCGCGGAGGTGGCCTGCGGATCGAGCGCGACCCCGAGCTCCGACATGTGCTCCGATTCGACGCGGCACACCAGCCGCTCGCTGTCGACGAGCACGCCATCGCAGTCGAAGATCACGAGGCCGTAGCGCATGCCCGATGAAGATCGCACGGATCGGCAAAGCGTGCGAAGATGAGCCATGCGGCGGTCCCTGGGGCTGTTCGATGTCACCTGCATCGGCCTCAACGCCATCGTCGGGTCGGGTATCTTCGTTTTGCCCGACGACCTGTACCGCGAGATGGGTGGGCTCTCGCCGCTCGCGTTCGTGCTCTGCGCGCTCGGGTTACTGCCGGTCGCGCTCTGTTACTCGGAGGCCGCGAGCACGGTCGACCGCACGGGCGGGCCGTACATCTATGCGGGAGAAGCCTTCGGCCCGCGCGTCGGCTTCGCGGTCGGCTGGATGTGCTTCGCGAACTCGATCTTCTCGTTCGCAGCGGTGTCGAGCGCCGCAGCGGCCTATGTTGGGCGACTCGTGCCCGCGCTCGCGCCCGCGCTCGCGATGAAGACCGTGGCCCTGGTCGTCATCGCCACGTTCGCACTGATCAACTACCGCGGCGCGCGACCCGGCGCGTTGGCGATCGACATGTTCACGGTCGGCAAATTCGCGGTGCTGCTGATCTTGGTCTCTGCGCTCGTGCCGCACGTTTCCTTCGCACGCTTCGAGACTCCCTTGCCGCACGGGATGGCGGGCGTGGGCGCGGCAACGTTCATGGCGGTGTTCGCGGCGCAAGGCTTCGAGGTCGCGCCGGTCACCGCCGGGGAGACGCACGCTCCCGAACGCAAGGTGCCGATCGCCGTGCTCAGCTCGATGCTCGCGGCCTCGGCGTTGTATGTGGCGGTGCAAGCCACGCTCGTCGGCGCGTATGGCCGCCTGCACGAGGTCAGCGACACACCGCTCGCCGACGCCGCGCTCTCGGTCGTGCCTGCGCTCGGCCTCGTGGTCACGATCGGGGGTTTGGTATCGACGCTCGGCTTCGTATCGGGCAGCGCGCTCGGAACGCCGCGCTATCTGTTCGCTGCGGCTGAAGACGGGCACCTACCCTCGGCGCTCGCAGCGGTACACGCGCGCTTCGAGTCGCCGCACAAAGCCGTGGTCGCAACCGCGCTGCTGGCGATGGCGCTCGCGATCCCGTTCGACTATCGCTCGCTCATCGGCATGTCGAACGTGGCCGTGGCGGTGCAGTACCTCGGCACATGCCTGGCCGTGCTCAAGTTGCGCTCGCGCCCGCACACCAAGGGCTTCCGCATCCCGCTCGGCCCCGTGGTGCCGCTGCTCGGCGCGGCGGTGAGCGTTTGGGTGTTCACCCAAGCGAGCCAAAAGGAGCTGGGCTGGGCGACGGCGTCTCTGGCCGTGGGCTTGCTGACCGTGGCCGTGAACCGCCGCATGCGCGGCGCGCCGCGCGCTTCTTGAGCGGCGATGCGCCTCCCGGTGCAGCCCGGCGGCCGCTTGTCCGCCGCGGATCGGACGGCGATCGAGGCTGCCGTTGCCGCCACCTAGAAGTGGCAACCTGCACCCGTCGTTCGAGCGGATGTCAGCGCTTGGCAGACTCGCCATGCATCAGGCGCGCGTTGGCAAACGCGAGCTCATACTTCGGTGCCGGCGATGCTGCTTCAGGGCCGGGCGGAGGGTCGACCTCGCGCGTGCCCAAAAGCAGGCGTCCACGCTGGCGGAGACGGTTCGCCCGGAATCGGTGGATCAGACCGACGATGGTGAACATCAACAGGGCTGGAATCAAACAGAGGAGTTCCATGAACATCGAGCACCTCCAGCGACGTGAATCGCCGCTTCTTCCAACATGCGGTGGCGGGCCTCAAGGAACCGTCAAGCTTGGTGGCTTCGGCCTAAAGAAGCCGTCTGTGAGGAACCTGCGACGGCTGGATAGTCGCCGCAGAGGTCCTCCGCGGTGATCTTGTCGCCGCCGGCGCGTCCGGGCAGACACGCCCGCGCCTGTGCTCGATCATCGTTCACTTCGGAATCGGAGCGCTTTGGGCCTTCTGGATGGCAGCGGCGTGGTCCGCCGGCAGCAGGTAGCCGGCGGCGAGAGCCTTGTCGGCTGCTGCGGTGTACTTCTGGACGTAATCGTCGTGGGTCGGATACGCCTGCATGAGCTGCTGCGCCGTGAGCGGAACGACAGCGCCGCTGAGGCCGCACGCGAGAATCGATATGAAGTCGGTCGCGCCCTTGGCCGTGTTGCCCGCGGTGTAGGTCGCGATCGGGACGTCGATATCCTGGATACGCACGCCTCCCATGACGTTTCCGTATTGATCCGTTGCGGTTTGGAGCGGGGCTCCCACGGGCGGCTGGTCTCCCTTGCGCACCCATCGATTCAGCCAGTCGATCGCCGCGTTGTACACCCAGAAGGAAGGGTAGTTGTTCACTGGATCGACGCACTCGATCATGGGGCTGCCGGTGGAGTCAGCACCCTGTTCCTCTGCGCCTCGAGCCATGAGGTAGGCGTCGTTGTGGGTTGCTCCCGCGACCTCCCACTCAGCCAAGTTCGGTAGGCTGGGCACGCTGCGGGTACCCTCGGTCATGGTGAACACCGTGAACACAGGAACGTCGGGATTGCTCGTCGGCAGGGAACCACTTGGATCGGTATGGAGGAGAAATCCATCGTAGATCTCATCCTTGGGGTGCGCATCGCTGAGATACACACCGAGCATCGACGAGGACTGCGACTGACCCATCGCCAAGACCGTATGCACCGGCATGCAGGGCCCCAGCAGCTTCTCGCCCTGGGAACGAATCGCCATGGCTGCTTGCCCGAAGATGGCGTTGGCCGCCTGGTCGCCGGGATGGTTGATCGCCGCGTAGCGCACGGCGTCGTAGTCTTTGAGGGCGTTCGCGCCGACCTGTTGCGCAGACACGCCCACGTGCACGTGGCCCTCGCGCATCATGTACTCTCGATCGAGGGCCCAGAGTGGGGCGATGTCGATCCCACCGGTGACGTTGTACCACTCCATCATCACGGTCCCAGTGAACTTCGCCGGGTCCTTGGGCCGGTGCACGACCATGCGCGTGGTATACGCGGGCGAAGTGCCCGTGAAGAAGAACTCCTCCTCCAAGTAGTCGTAGTCGCTGATGCCCTTGGACCGCGCGAACATGTGGCCCGTCGTGCCGGCATCGGCGGCCACCGCGACTACCGTAGGATTGGGTACGGTGCCCCGATCCTTCCAAGCGCTCGGCGTGCAGTCCGGCTGTGCTCCGCTGCCCGCATCGTTCGCCGGTTGATTTGCTCCCGCGTCTGCCGTACCGCTGGTGGGCGCCGCTGCTGCACCCGCGGCGCCGCCCGCCCCTGGGTTGCCCGATGCCGCTTGTGACCCTGCGACGCCGGCTGGCGCGTTGCCTGAAGCCGCACCCGGCACTTGCGACACGGTCCCGACAGGCGTCGTCGCCGCCGGGATCATCGCACCGCCGGCCTTCATGGCCGCGGGACCCTTCTTCACCGAGCAACCGCTCGCGAGCAAGAAAGCCAACAGGGCAACACCCAATACTGTTACGCGCGCGGCGCCTTTCGACATGACTCCTCCGGCTCGAGCAAGCAGACGCTAGCGACGCGCAGGGGCCTGGCTCAATGACGGCAGCCGGCCAATCGGTTGCAGATCGAATCCGGCGACTGCGCGAGTTGCTTCGCTGCGAGCGAACGGGCGCAGGGCACCGCTTTGGCGGCTTGTGGCCGTTGTATCACTTCCGCAATTTGTCTTAGCGTTGGACGTGCAAGTGTGTCCGTATGAATGACGTCGGCGTGCAGCCCGCAACCGCGTGTCGAAGCCGCATGACCGCACCACGCGCGGGGGCGGATGGAGGCACTCCGGAATCCACGGTGTCGATGCGCGTCGTGCGCGAGCTCGCTCGTGTCGTGGAGGCGGCGGGGAGCTCACAGGTCGAGCTATTGCGCGCGGCGGGGATTGCAGCTGAGCAGCTCGAGGTCGCGGAAGCCCGCCTGCTCCGCTCCGAGGTGTACCGGATTTGCGAGATCGCGATCGATCTCACGGCGGATCCCGCGCTCGGCCTGCACTGGGCCGAAGGGCTGACGTTGACCACCTTCAATCCCGTCTCCTATCTCATCGCTCACTCGGCGAGCCTGCGTCAGGGACTCGAGTCGCTCTCTCGATTCGAACGGCTGCTCAGCGATGAGCCCTGCTTCGAGCTGCTCGAGCACGCCGACGAGGTCACGTTGCGTTGCCCGCTCTTGGCCGGTGGATCCTTGCGCATGCAGAGATTTGCCGCCGAGATGACGGTGGCCTGCTTCTTCCAGATCATTCGCTCCTTTGGCGTTCGACCCGAGCAAGTGAGCCTCGAGTACGCCGCGCCGGCCTACCATCACGAGTACACGCGCATCTTCGGAGAAGCGGTGCGCTTCGAGCAGCCGTTGACAGGCATGGTGTTCGACCGTGGGCTGCTCGATGCCGCGTCGCCTCACAAAGACGAAGACGTGCACGAGGCGTTGCGCACGCTCGCCGAGCGACGCATGGCGCGCCTTCAGCATTGCGCGCCGTACGCGTTGCGCGTGCGCGAGTTCCTGGTGCAGCAACGTCGTCCGCGCCTGGTCGACATGAAGGTCGTCGCGTGCGCGCTCGGGCTCAGCATGCGATCGCTTCGCCGGCGTCTGGCCGCGGAAGGCAAGTCGTACAGCGCCGTCGAGAAGGACGCGCTCGCGATCGTGGCGAGGCGCTTGCTACGCGACGAGCAGCGTACGATTCAAGAGACCGCATACGAGATGGGCTTCTCGGACAAGACCGCCTTCCACCGCGCGTTCAAAAGCTGGACCGGAACGACGCCCAGCGCGTACCAGGAGAGCCGCTAGCCACGGGCGGCTACGCGCGGCCACGCTTGCTCGGCAGGTCGGTCGCCTACTTCATGGCGACTATCCCATCCCCATCCCCTCCCGCACAGACCGGTCACTGGTCCGCCGCCACCAGCGCCTCGGCGATGCGTTCGTCGATTGCGACGCTCGGGTGTGTCGCGAGGAATTTGTTCCAGAGCTCCCTCGAATCGTTCCTCTTGAGACAGTCCAGCACGGTCAGCGGAACGACGGGTCCGGAGCCCTGCGCGCAGGCCCGAACCAGCGTTTCCACCGGTTCGCGCACGATGTCGATCACGCCCGACTCGTGGGTGCCGTCGCTGACCGCGAGCGGGGTGGTGGTGGGCACGGGACGCGAGCGGCCTGGTGAGGGGACGGGAGGCAAGAGCGTGCAGAGGTCATCGTCGGGTCTCGCCCCGAGGGCCCGCCAGACGTGGGACCAGGTTGCGTCGCGTCCAGGGGGCTTGCTGCAAAGACCTCCCCGGATGAGCAGCGTGGCCCAATGGGAAGCCACGTTGGCGAGCCCGATGATCTCCCGGGTTGGCTCCTCGCGATCGATGAACGAGGTGACCGCCCGGGCGTAGGCGCGTTGGGCGCCATCGGTGTCGCCGGCGGCGTAGCGCGTGTCGCCCAGGCGCATGAGCGGCTCCAGGTCGGAGCCAGCCTCGCTCGGCCATCCCGTCGTGGCGCTCGCGTTCTCGTAGCTGATAGCGGCGGCAGCGAATATCAACTTTGCGAATTGTTCCCGTGCCTGTTGGACACTCTCGGTCGCCGAGCCCCCTTTCAGCCCCAGCTCTTCGGTGAATCGGTCCTTTTGCGCCGAGGAGGCATCGGTGGCGACCGCGGCTCGCGCCAGACTGAACAGCAGGTTGCCTTTGGTCATGAACCTGCTGCGAGGGTGGATATCCGTCGCGATGTGGCTGTCGAGGGCCTTCATCAAAGGCTCTGACACGGTCATGCGCAAGTACGCGTCGCCGGGTGGAGCGGCCGAATCGACCAACGAGCCGAGCAGATCCAAGACAGCGCCTCGCTGGACGGGCATCGAGGGCCCAGGCGGAAAGGTCTTCTTGATCTGAGCCAAGAGATCGAGAACCGTGCGCGGAGCGAACGTGCGATCGGGCGCGGTGGGCCGTGCGACGCGCGCGCACGCTCTGGCTCGGGCTTGATCGTCGATCTGGCCGCTGAAAGCCTTCAGAATGTCGAGCTCCAGGCGAATGGCGTCGACGCGATCCCACTCCGGGTCGAGGGCGCCTGCGCGGGCGCGCGGGTGATCGTTGAGCGTGTCCAGCGCATCGCCTATCGGCGCGAAGCGATTCCTCTCGTCCGCGCCGTCGAGAGGATCGGCAGGACAGAACTGGGTCCAGAACATGAAGAGTGCGATGTCGGTCTCGGCCCACATCCTACAGGTCCAGCTTGCCTGCGGTGCCTTGGCGATGCTGTCGAGAGCCTCCATGGCGTGTCTCTGGGCAGAGCTGCCGTCGTCCTGCCACATGGCGCGAGTGATCTCGGAGCACGCGGCAACGATCTGCGCCAAGCACACCCGGCCCGGCTCGTCGCGGAGCACGCGGACAGACGCCCCAACCGAGCGCTCGAGGTAGCGGCGCATCTCATCGTCGACACTGGCGACGAACGGCGAGAAGGTCCCCTGATTGAGGTACCAGACGCTCGCCAGCAGCGGATCGGTCAGCTCGACCAGGCGTTCGGACGCCGAGGCGAGCGCTTGATGCAGGGCCCGCCGCATCCCAGGCCCCGCCGGCAGGTGGAAGATGAGCGGCTCGGATGGGCTCTGGCCGTCGCTCAGCTCGATCCGCAGATTCACTTCGCGCACCTTGGGCCCGGCGTCGCCCCGCGACGGGTCGCATCCTGCCGGCAAGCACACGGCCTCGATGCGCACCGAGGGCGGTGGCGGCGCCCCCTCCAACATCCGCAACAGCTTGAGCAGATCGCCCATCGACGTATCGAGGCCGAAGGGCTTCAACGATAGGTCGGCCTCCCCCTTGGTGTCGTCCCCCTTCGTGTTGACGACGTTCTTGAAGGCGTTCGCGTTCACCACTTCGGACGCGAACTCGATCTGCCTGTTCGTGTCGCTCACGAGCGCGGCCCGCATGTCGAGCTGGGCCCCGAGCTGCGGCAGCAGAGCCTCCGTCTTGGAGTCGATGTCGATCTTCAGCGGGCGGAGCCCCGCGTTGCTCTTGACGGCGTGCAGAACCCATGCGGCCAGGACCACGGTGAACAGCAAGGACACCGGCTTGGCCAGAGCCGTGACGGCGTCGAACCACGCCTTCAGCTCTCGGGCCACGGACCGCGTGGGCCGCGCCTCATCGCTACCCCCGTTCGATGGCTCGTCGGTCACGCTTCCCTGCCGATCGCGATCACGCGTCGAGATGGCGGGAAACCCGCCAGCGGCCATCCCGGCGGCCGAGACGCTATCTCAGCCAGGGTGGTCGGACAAGGCGCGCCAAACAGCATCACGAAGCGGCTGTACTCCGCCGACCTCAGCGGCTCGTCGCGCGCGGGAAGGCTTTGCACTCGCCTCCGTTCAACGAAGAATAGATGTCCGGATCGATCAGCGCCGAGCTGCTCACGACCTCGCCGAGCACCGCGCAGCGCGCCTGCGCATCGGGCAGGCGTTTGTCGTTCTCTACGCCTGCGAGCACGGCGTTCACGTCGAGCGCGCCTTGCGCCATGCGCACGCCGCCGCCCTGCTCGGTGTCGAAGATCATGAAGCGCTGGGCTCCGGGCGCTGTGCCGAACGGCTGCCACTCGGGGCCTTGTCCGGCGTGGCCGGTGCCCGGCTTGCCGTTGCGCGCGAATTCCGCCCAGTAGCCCATCATGCGCTGCATCAGCCACTGCCGACCGGGCTTGTTGACGTCGGTGAAGATGATGTTCGCGCGTGCGCCGAGATCGAAGTGACCGAACACGAACGGGATTTCCATGCCGTGTCCGGCGCCGAGCATGACCTCGAGGTCCGCGCCGAGCACGGTCGGTTGCTCGTCCCAATCGAAGCGATACACGTATGCCTTGCCGCCGCTCGCGACGAGCGCGGCCGCGGGCGCGTCGGCGCCACTCACCTTCCAGCTGCGCGCAAGCGCCTGCGCCAGCGCGTTGTAGCGATCGGGGTCGCGCATGCGCGTGTAGAGCGGCGTAAAGCTCTTCACGTAGCGCGCATCGTTGATCATGAACGTCTTGTTCTCGTCGCGGTTGGTGCCGAGCATCACGGGCACCGGCGCGTGCACGTCCGGACGCGCGAATGTCGCGAGCAGCGGTTCCACCGGTATCACGACGCCGTCGCCGAACACGTTCGGCAAGTCCGCGAGCGACTCTCTGCGCTCGGTCGTGTATGCCGCGATCAGCTGAGCCGGGCTCTGTTTGCGCAGGTACGCAGCGATCTCGGCGGGCTGCATTTGGGCGAGCATCGAGCGCGCCTGCGCGGCGTCCTTGGCCTTGGAATCCGCGACCAGCAGCCGCAGCAGCGCTTCGTTCGCGCTGTTCTTCGCCCCGCCCTCGCTCGCGAACGCCTCGGCGTAGTGCGCATCGGCCACGTGCACACCGCCGCTCTCGGAGATCGCTCGCGCAAACAGCCCGCGCGCGGGCGCTGAGGCGAGCAGCGCGAGCACGTCGCGTCCGCCCGCCGACTCACCGAAGATCGTGACCACCTCGGGATTGCCCCCAAAGCCAGCGATGTGCTGCTTTACCCAGCGCAGCGCCGCGATTTGATCGAGCGTGCCGTAGTTGCCCGAGGCATCCTCGGCGGAGCTGCCTTCGCGCAACGCGGCGTGCCTGAACCAACCGAGCGGTCCGAGCCGGTAGTTCGCCATCACCACCACGACGTGCTCGCGCTCCGCCAGGTTGCCGCCGTCGTAGCCGGCTGCGTGACCGACGACGTTGCCGCCGCCGTGAAACCACACCATCACCGGCAGCCGCGCTGCGGTCGCTTCCTCGGCGCTCATGTGCGGCGCGTACACGTTGAGAAACAAGCAATCCTCGTCCCCGACGAAGGTGCCGCGCTCGACGTTGTTGACACCGAAGGGGCTCGCGATCTGCGGGCACGGCGCGCCGCTTCTGAGCGCTTGCTGTGAGCCCGTCGGTTCGAGCAACACCGGCGCGCGAAAGCGCAGCTCGCCCTTGGGCGGTTTGGCGTACCGCAGGCCGAGCCAGACATGGCTACCGTACGAGCCCGTGAAGCCAGTGGCGTTGCCTGCGCCGAGCGGACGCTGCGAGCTCGGGTCGGGGGTCGGCTTGGCCGGAGCGGGCGGGCGGCCGCAGCTCTGCGCGACAGCCGCCACGCCGAACGAAAGCGCCAGCGCGACACTCAATTGTAAGCCGGAGAACGCTCGCGGACGCAGCCGAGAACTCGACATGGCACCACCTCGCGCGCCGTTATGCCGCAGACTGACGCTGCGGGCAAAGACCCAAGGCGCCGCGGGAATTGACTCCTGCTCGCAAGACCACGCTGGAGCTCCGCCTCGACGGGTCCGCAAATCGCGGCTTCGTTATGTGCGAGCGCTTCGTCGAGGGCGTCATCCGCCTTGCAGTCGCCCGGGTGCCGCCGCACGCTTCGCGGCGGGCCATGCGCATGGGCGATATCGAGACAGGATCCGAAGGGGCCTCCGGCAGGGCTCGGCTCGCGGAGCTGGTCGCGGCGTTGTCGCTCGGGGTGGACCTCGGGTTCGGGCAGCCGATGGAGCACGTGCTGCGGCAGTGCCTGATCGGAATGCGGCTTGCTGAGCACGTCGGTCTCGACGCGAACGAACGAGCGACGGTCTACTACACGGCGCTGCTCATCAACGTCGGCTGTCATTCCGACGCGCACGAGCAGGCCAAGTGGTTCGGCGACGACATCGCGCTGAAGTC
>JBIOJD010000050.1:0-14715 GCA_044450485.1 Polyangiales bacterium
CGACAGCTGCTACCTCGGCCGCTACAACGACGTCTACGACGCGCCGCGCAAGGTGCTCGAGGCGATCCCAGGCGTCGAGCTGCGCGAGGTCGGATACTGGAACAAGAACAAGGGCCTGTGCTGCGGCGCGGGCGGTGGGCAGATGTTCATGGAGGAGCAGGGCGAGAAGCGCGTCAACGTCAAGCGCACTCTGCAACTGCTCGAGACCGGCGCGCAGACCATCGCCAGCGGCTGCCCATTCTGCATGACCATGCTGACCGACGGCCTCAAGGCACACGAGAAAGAAGAGTCCGTGCAGCCGCGCGACGTGGCCGAGCTGCTCGCCGAATCGGTAGGGCCGGGCGACGCGAGCAGGGCCGGCAGCGCGTAACGCCACAGCCGGGGGGGGCCAGATCGTGTTCTCCAGTCTCGCGCTCGATTTCTTGCGCACGCTGCTCGCGCTCGGCGCGGTGTGCGCGCTGATCTGGTTCTCATTGCGGTTTCTGGCTCGGCGCGGGCTGATCGCGCCCGCTCGAGCGCATGGTGCGTCGCTCGAGGTGCTCGCGCGGCTGCCGCTCGAGCCGCGCAAGAGCTTGTATCTGGTGCGCGCGGGCAAGCGCTTGCTCTTACTCGCGACGGGCGACGGGGGCGCGCCGCGTCTGCTGACCGAGCTCGACGAGAGCGTCCTAGAAGCCGAAACGTCGAGCGTTCGAGGGCCAGCTCCGCATGTCTAGCGGTCTGTCGCTCACCACGCTGCTCGCGATCGGCGCGCTCTCGCTGCTGCCGCTCTTGCTGATGGTCACGACGAGCTTCGTCAAGATCTCGGTCGTGCTCTCCCTCTTGCGCAATGCCCTGGGTGTGCCGGACGTGCCTTCGGGAGCGGTCGTGACCGCGCTCGCGATGATCCTGAGCGCCTACGTGATGACACCTGTCGCGCGCGAGATGGCGCAGCGCGCCGCGCCGGCGTCGGCGCGCATCGACATCGACAATCCGCTGGCCCCGGAGAGCCGCAAAGCCGTGCTCCAAGCGTTCGAGCTCGGTACACCGCCGCTCGCGGCGTTCCTACGACGCAACGCCGGCAGCAAGGAGCGCGCGCTCTTTCTCGACCTCGCGCGCCGCGCGCGGCCGGCCGACCAGCGCGACGAGGTTTCCGCGAGCGATCTGTCCGTGGCGATCCCAGCGTTCCTGGTCAGCGAGCTCGCGCAGGCCTTCCGGGTGGGGTTGCTCGTGCTCTTGCCGTTCGTGGTGATCGATCTCGTGGTCGCGAGCATCCTGCTCGCGCTCGGGATGTCGGCGCTCCCGCCTGCGACCATCGCCCTGCCGTTCAAGTTGCTGCTCTTCGTGCTGGTCGACGGCTTCTTCGTGCTCAGCAAGGCCCTGGTATCGAGCTACGGGTGAACGCTCAGTGGACGTCGGCGTCCCGCTCGCTCACCGCAACCTTGAGCGGCTGGAGGTAGTCCATGCGGTCGTGGTCGATGCGGCTGCCTTGCGTCGGAACCGCGAGCATCCCGTCGACGATTTCGGGTACGAACACGATGGCTTGACCCGAGGCGTCATAGCCGAGCTGAACGAGCAGCTCGGCCTCGAACAAGCGGCAGTGCTTCTCACAGCAGTGGAAGGGCGTCGCGACCCGATAGAAGCCTTCCTGGGGCAGCGGCTCGAGCCAGCGCACGTCCTGTGGGTTCGGCAGCAGCGTGCCGCGCTGTTCTAGCCGCACGCGGTTGCCGGTCCACGCGGCTGGTAGGTACAGGCCAGGACCCGGCTCACCGTGGTTGTGGAAGTACACCAAGCGGCCCGCCGGAATGGATCCGATGGCCGCGGTCGTACGGTACAGGCCGCAGGGTGGCAGACTCATCGTTGCACCGTGTGCTGTGCGGCAGAGGCTCTGGCCTTGGGCGCGGGCCGCGGCTCGAAGCTTCCGTCGTCTTGCTCGGTCGCCGTGTCGAGCTCGCGGTCGTCGCCGAAGCCCGGACGCTGCTGAAAGCTCTGCATGTACGGCAACGGCGCAGCGTGGCCCGGAATCTGCCGCGCGGCCACGATCGTGCCCTCGGGCGCGAAGTGAAAAGCTTGCAGCTCGGACATGCCGTAGTCCGCAGCTTCGGGGCTGTACCAGCCACGCTCGCGCATGCGCTTGAGCATCTGGCGCAGCTCGGCGACGAAGCCGGGCGAGAGCGCGCCGCGGTCGAAGAACGAATGGTAGCGCTTGGGATTGGGCAAGATGCTCGCGAGAAAACACGACTCGGCGGGTGAGAGCTGCGAAGGCAAGCGATTGAAGTAATGCTTGGCCGCGTTCCTGATGCCGTAGATCGACGGCCCGTACTCGATCACGTTGAGGTACAGCTCGAGGATGTCGCGCTTCTCCATCACGCGCTCGAGCCACCACGTGAGCAAGACTTCCTGGATCTTGCGGCCGAGCGTCTTCTCCCGGTGCAAGAACACGTTCTTGACCAGCTGCATGGTGATCGTGCTCGCGCCGACCACGTAGCGTCCGGCCTTGAGGTTGCGCACGAGCGCGTCGCGGATGTGGCGCATCGAAAAACCGTGATGCGTGAAGAACGCAGCGTCCTCGTGCGCCATCACTGCGTGCACGAAGTACGGGCTGATGTCCTCGAGAAACGTCCACTCGGGCGTTCCTGGACCCGTCTCCATCTCGAACAGGGTGCCGTCGGGCTCGAGCACCGAGTGTACGAACGGCATGCGGAAGCGCCGAAGATCCGCCAGCGCCGGCACGGTCTCGAACTCGCAGTGATCGAGCGGCTCGATCGAGAGCTCGGTGTCGTCGAGCGCGCGCGAATCGAGCTTCACGTGGATGTGGCCCGCGAGCTTGCCTTGCCACGTGGCCGCGGCCATGTCGCCCAGCAAGTCCTCGGGCACCGCGCGCACGGCCTTGGTGCAAGGCGTGGGCGGCAAGGTGACCTCGAGGTCGAAGAGATAGTGATCCGCGCTCTTCTCCACCGCGCCCGAGAGCTGCACCGCGGCCGCGCCGAGCTCGACCTCGGCGTCGTCGACCTCGAGCCTGTGCGCGAGCGGCAAGAAACGACCGCGGCCGCGCGCAGCGAGATCGATGCCGTGCACTGGCGTGGCCGCGATCCGCGGTGACGAGAGCGCTGCGTCGCGCAAACTCGCGTCGCCGGAGAAAGCGATGCCCTGCGGCTCGGTCTTGATCACGAGCTCGGCATCGACGCGGCCGTTTTCCGGCTCGTACCACGGCACGGCGGGTAGAAACGGCGCGAGCAACGTGAGAGGCAGAGAGCGCAGCACGACTTGTCCGTCGGCACGGACCTCCTCGGGTCGCAGGCTCAAGTCCCAGCGGATCGCGCCGTCGCCTCGAGCCTTGCCGCCGCCCGAGAAGGCCAGCGTGTGGCCCTTTTGCATCGCGATGCGGGCGCGCAATCCGGTCAGGATCGGTGCGCCACCCACAGCGCTCTCGACGCTCCCCGCGTCGAGGTCGAGCACTGCCGTGTCCGTGAAACGCGCGAGCAACGTCGGTACCTTGTCGCGCGCTGAAGGTTGTGCGGGTGCAGCGGTGGCCGCTGCCGCAGTCGACGGCGGCCCGGCTGCGAGCGCAGTGAGCCTGGCCGCGATACTCGGCCGCGACGCTGCAGCCGGAGGCGCTGGCTCGACCCCTTCGGTCTCGTCTGGGGTGTCGTTCGCGGGCTCCGGGGCGACACGCTCCGCCAACCGCAGGCGCGCGCGCGCAACACCGGCGCGCGCCAGGCGCAACCCGACCGCGTCGCGCGTGGCGCTCGCGGTCACGCGTTCGAGCTCGAGCATGTGCCCAGGCGCTGCGCCGAGCTGAATCTGCTGGGCCCCGAACTGCGCGCCTTCAGCATCGACGTGCGCGCTGCCGCCACTCACGCGCACGAGCTCGCCCTCGGCGTCGCGCAGCGCGAGCGCGATCTGGTCGATTTGCAACACAGGCACGTCACGCGAGTCCGTCGCGCCCGAGCCAGCGTGGTCGCGCTCGCGCAAGCGCTGCAACAGCTGCTGCGTGCTCGGCGCTTGCAACGGCAGGCGCAGCACGAGCTCACCCACGTGCACGGCGTGCAGCGCGCGCGTCCCGCGCAGCGCGAGCAT
Source organism: Polyangiales bacterium (assembly GCA_044450485.1). Classification (GTDB taxonomy): domain Bacteria; phylum Myxococcota_A; class Polyangia; order Polyangiales; family JAFGIB01; genus CAVZVA01. Next base: position 4,057 of record JBIOJD010000050.1, read on the forward strand.
GATCGGGCTCGCGTCGATCGTCACGTTGCGAGCACGCAGGCTTGGACCGTCCGCACCACCGCTGAGCGCGATCTCGCGAACCGCGACCGACCCGAAGCCGAGTGACACGTCCGGCACGGACACGGACAAGCCGGTGCGCTTCTCGAGCCGCGACACGAGCTGTGCCCGTACGACCTTCGGCAACCACAGCCAAGCAGCCGTGCCGGCACCGAGCACCAGCGGTGCGGCGACGATCCCCCGAAGAGCGATACGGCGAATCTCCAAAAGTCAGGCCGTTGCAGCGAAGGCTGTCGCAAAGGGGGCTCGACCCCGAGCGCAGGATTATGCCAGCTCCTCACCGAAACGAAAGGCCTGCGACCGCGCGGCGAGGGTCAGTGGTCGAGTCGACGCACGAAAGTCTTGGTGTAGAGTCGGCGCCATGGCCGAGAAGAACTTCGCGCGCATCCTCGTCACCGCGGCGCTGCCGTACGCGAACGGGCCGGCGCACTTGGGGCACATCGCCGGCGCGTACCTGCCCGCGGACATCTACTGCCGCTATCAGCGCTTGATGGGCCGCGACCTGCTGTTCATCTGCGGCTCGGACGAGCACGGCGTGGCGATCATGATGCGCGCGCGCCAGGAAGGCATCAGTCCGCAGGAGCTGGTCGATCGTTACCATCCGATGCTGCGCGACGGATTCGCGGGGCTCGGGATCCATTTCGACTACTACGGACGTACCTCGTCGCAGCGCCACCACGAGACCAGCCAAGAGTTCTTCCGCCACATGGCGAAGCAAGGGGCGTTTGCGCTCAAGTCGGAGCCGCAGCTCTATGATCCCGAAGCCAAGCTGTTTCTCGCAGACCGCTTCGTGCGCGGCACCTGCCCGAGCTGCGGTTACCAAGATGCCTACGGGGACCAGTGCGAGAAGTGCGGGCGCACGCTGAGCCCGAAAGAGCTGATCGATCCTCGTAGCGCGATCACCAACGCCAAGCCCGAGCTGCGCGAGACCACGCACTGGTACCTGTCGCTCGCAGGACAGCAGGAATGGCTCGAAGCGTTCCTCGCCGAGCACGCCAACTGGAAGACGAACGTGCTCGGTCAAGCCAAGAGCTGGCTGAAGGAAGGCTTGGTCGATCGCTCGATGACGCGCGACCTCGCGTGGGGCATCCCGGTTCCGGCCGACGTGGCGAAAGCCGCGGGCGTCGACGCCACGGGCAAGGTGCTGTACGTCTGGTTCGACGCGCCAATCGGCTACATCTCGGCCACGCGCGAGTGGGCCGAGCAGCAAGGCGACCCCGAGCGCTGGAAGACCTACTGGCAGCCCGAGGGCACCAAGCTCGTTCACTTCATCGGTAAGGACAACATCGTCTTTCACTGCATCATCTTCCCGGCGATGCTGCACCTGCACGGCGGCTACGTGCTGCCCGACAACGTGCCCGCCAACGAGTTCCTGAACCTCGAAGGTCAAAAGCTGTCGACCAGCCGCGGCTGGGCCGTGTGGTTGCACGAAGCGCTCGAGGCCTTTCCACCCGACTACCTGCGCTACGCGCTGCTCTCGGTGCTGCCGGAGACCAAGGACTCGGACTTCAGCTGGAGGGAGATGCAAGCGCGCGTCAACAACGAGCTCGCAGACACGCTCGGCAACTTCGTGAACCGCACGGTCAAGTTCGCCAAACAGTTCTGCGGTGGCAAGGTGCCCGCGGGAGATGCGGCGGCCGGGGCGACCGCGGCGATCGCCGAGGCCTTCGAGACCGGGCCCGAGCAAATCGGACGCTTCATCGAGAGCTACCACTTCCGCGACGCGGGTAACGTCCTGATGGAGTTCGCGCGCCGCGCCAACAAGTACTTCAACGACGAAGCGCCGTGGGCCACGCGCGACAGCGAGCCGCAGCGCTGCGCGCAGACGATCTACGTGTCGCTGCAGATCTGCGCATCGCTCTCGATCCTGTGCGAGCCGTTCTTGCCTTTCACCGCGCCGAAGATCCGCAGGATGCTCGGCATGCCGGCGGTGCGCTCGAGCGAGCACGTTGGCGGCGAGGGGCTCGGCTGGCGAGACGCGAGCAAGTACCTCTTGCCCGTCGGCCAGCGACTCGGTGAGCCAGAGATCCTGTTCACCAAGATCGAGGACGCCGCGATCGACGCGCAGCTCGACAAGCTCGCCGCAACGGCAAAGGCCAAGCAAGCCGCCGCCCTACCCTACGCCGATCTCGGCGCCGCCATCGCATACGACGACTTCGCCAAGCTCGATCTGCGCGTGGGCCTGGTGGTCGCGGCCGAGCCCGTGCCCAAGTCGAAGAAGCTCCTGCGCTGCGACGTAGACCTGGGCTTCGAAAAGCGCCAAGTCCTCGCGGGCGTGGCCGAGCACCTTCGCCCGGAGGACCTGGTCGGCAAACACGTCGTCGTCGTCGCGAACCTCGCGCCGCGCAAGATGCTGGGCCTCGAGAGCCAAGGCATGTTGCTCATGGCCAAGAATCGCGAGGGCAAGCTCGTGCCCGTGACGACCGACAGCGAGCCCGGCTCGACCGTCGCATAGCGGGCCCGGACGGCCATGCCATAGCGTCCTCGCTGGGGGGCATTTGCCTCGGCGGAGCAATCGTAAATTCAGCCACTTGCAGAGGTCGAGACGGCGGATGATGCCAGCCAGGCGCTCGTACGACTAGGCAAGCCGGGTCCGGCCGATGAGCGATTGGAACAGCCTCAGAGCAGCTATGCACCCGAACATGCGCATGTTTTTGCCCCAATAAATGCAGCCGCTTTAGCTTGCGCGGAACTGTACGCCTAGCGTACATAGTAGATAGTGGGTTTAGTGACGCGCGGCCAGGGAGCGCGGCGGAGGGTCAGTGCAATGTCGATGGATCGTCAACTGACAACGTGCATCGTTGGGCTGGGTTTGATCTGCGGCGTGGGCTGCGGCAGCAGCGACAACACCACCGGCAATCCGAGCAGCGCTCCTGGCACGAGCACTGGCTCGCCTTCACCGACGGGATCGACCGTCAGTGGCCCAAGCGCGACGAATCCGACGGGCGCGCAGGCTGCGACCAACCCTCAGCCGACGACAGGCGCTGCAGGCGTCGGAGGAGGCGGCACTGCTCCCACGACCGGCAGCACGCAAATGATGCCAGCGACGCCAACCAACGCGCCCATGCCCACGGGGGGCATGACGACGACGATGCCCATGGCGGGCACGGCGATGGCGATGAACGAGTGCGGCTCGCTGCCGGGCTTCCCCACGCAGTTCGCTGGCGACGAGTACTGCATCCTGCCGCCACCCGCGGACAAGGGCTTTCAGATGCACATCGGCCCGAGCAACTACGCCAATCCCGAGGCGCAATACCTGCTGCAACCCGGCGAAGAGAGCACGCCGACCTTCAGCACCACGTCCGGCAACACCCAGCAGGTCTACTTCTACTACCGCCAGATCCGCCAGCGCCCGGGTGCGCATCACAACATCGTCACGAGCGGAGGCGGTGGCGACATCGGGCTCGGACAGCGCATCGCCACTTCCAACAACCTCGCCGAGGACGATCCGAAGGGCGGCATCATCGCGCCGGAGAACATGGACGTGGGCATCTCGATGCCTCCCAACACCCCCATCAGCGTGAGCCTGCACTCGATCAACACCACCCAGAAGGTCGAGCTGCGAGAGGTTTGGATCAACTTCTGGTACGTCGATCCGAGCAAGGTCAAAGAGCCCGTCAAGGAAATCTTCGACATCGCCCCGCAAAACCCGATCCCTCCCGGAGCGGACGTCACCTACGGCTCGAGCTGCACGGTCAGCGGCACCGGGCGCATGCTGTGGATGTACGGCCATCGCCACGCCAACAACGTGCGCTTCACCGTTTGGCGGACGCGCGCCAGCAAGAAGGATCTGGTCTACCAGTCATACAACTACGAAGAGCCGCTGGTCCTCGACTACTCGAGCACGGTCATGAATCCCGTGCCGGACACCGGGCCGAACGTCGAAGGCGGATGGAGCGGCATTCTAGACATGATGACGGGCGACGTCTTCTCGTGGGAGTGCCACGTCATCAACAAGCAGACCGTCACGTTGAACTTCACCAACAACACCTACACCGGCGAGATGTGCATCCTCGATGCCGAGTCGGTGGGCGCGACCTGCCCCTGAAACGGGCCCGTTCTTGACGAGGATGCGTAGGGCCGGTTGTTCGATTGCGGTGCTGTTGGCACTGGCTGGTTGCGGCAAGAGCAACGCCCCGACGAATGGTTTCACGGGCATCGGGGGGCAGGCGGCGGCCGGCGCGTCGGGCACGGGTGGAGTGGCGCAGAGCGGAACCGGGGGAGCCAGCAGCGTCCCAAGCACGGGTGGCAGCGGTGCGCCCGTCGCGGGCTGCGAGGCAGCCGATGCCACGATGACCGGCAGCGCTGCTCACGCGGCGGCGCTCTCCATACTCAATCAGCAGGTGCCGTGCGGCCTCAGCACGTGCCACGGCGGTGTCGGCCAAGCGAAGCTCGTGCTCTTCGGTGTGACTGACCTCAAAGCAACGCTCGTCGACAAGCCTTCGTGCGAAGCACCGACGATGCCGCTCGTCAGCTCGCACGGCGGCAATGCTGCCCTCATGAGCAGTTGGCTATGGCAGAAGCTGACTGCGCCTGCGATGAGCACGGATATGCTGATCGTGCAGTCGGCGTGGGGGACGGCGGGCGTGTGCCCGACCATGGGGTTCGGACTGACCCAAACCTCCGGCTTCGGCGACCGGATGCCCTACGGCAGCCTGGCCACGCTCGAACCGGCGACGCTCGGCTCGATCCGCAACTGGATCTGCGCGGGCGCACCGGGCCCCTGATCGCTCGGTCCTGCGCGGCCCGTGCTACCCTGATTCGGGGAGCTCGAGGCGCGGGCCATGGCGAAGGACCACGACAGCCGGGCTAGCGACGGAGCGCCGCCCGCCCACGACGCGCTCGACGCTGCGATCGATCCGACCTTCAGGTCGCTGGCCGACAGCCTGAGCGACAACCTGATCTTGCTCGATTGCGAAGGCCGCATTCGCTACATCAACTACACGGTCCCGGACCTCACCGTGGCGCAAGTGCTGGGGACTCCGGTCTACGGCTACGTGCCGCCCGAGTACCGGGCGGTGATGCGGAGCTGTCACGAGCGCGTGCTCGAGACCGGACAGCCCGACCGGTACGAGACCACCTACGTGGCAAGCGACGGCGAGACCTCGCTCTGGGAGTCGCGCGTCAGCCCGGTGATTCGTGAGGGACAGGTCATCGGGCTCGTGCAGATCGCGAGCAACGTGACCGAGCGCAAGCAGGCCGCGGCCGATCGCGATCGCTTGTTCAACTTGTCCATCGACATGCTCTGCGTCGCGGGAACCGACGGTTTCTTCAAGCGCATCAACCGGGCGTTCGAGCAGACGCTCGGCCACAGCGAGGCCGACCTGCTGGCACAGCCCTTCATCGCGTTCGTGCACCCGGACGACCGGGAGCGCACCCAGGCTGCAGTCGAGCGGCTCGCGCAGGGCGAAAGCGTCATCGACTTCGACAACCGCTTCCGCCGGCGCGACGGCGGCTATCGCTGGCTCTCTTGGCGAGCATCACCGGACTCTTCGGGTCGCTACGTCTATGCCATCGGTCGCGACATCACCGAGCGACGAGAGCTCGAGCAACAACTGCGGCAATCGCAGAAGATGCAGGCCGTCGGGCAGCTCGCTGGCGGCGTCGCTCACGACTTCAACAACCTCGTGCTCGTGATCGACCTCAACGCGCACTTGGCGCGCGAGGCCAAAGACGAAGAAACGCGGCTCGCGTGTCTGGCGGAAATCGGGCAAGCGACGCAGCGCGCAGCCGACTTGACACGACAGCTGCTGGCGTTCGCGCGCCGCAGGCACGCGACGCTGATGCCCGTCGATCTCGACTTGCTGGTCCAAGGCATGCTGACCCTGTTGCGGCGCCTGATCCCGGAGAACATCGAGATCCGCGTGGTCGCAGCAAACGCGCTGCCGCCGGTGCTGGCCGACGCTGCGCAGCTCGAGCAAGTCGTGCTGAATCTGTGCCTGAACGCCCGTGACGCGATGCCGGCTGGAGGACTGCTCACGATCGAGTCCTACGTGAAGCCCGACACGACGGTCGTGCGGTTGCGCGTGCGCGACACCGGCATGGGCATCGCACCCGAGGTGCGCGACCGCATCTTCGAGCCCTTCTTCACGACCAAGCCGCCCGGGCGCGGGACGGGACTCGGCCTCTCGACCGTGTACGGGATCGTGGAACAGCACGGAGGCGCCATCGAGGTGGAGAGCACGCCGGGCGCCGGCAGCACCTTCGAGATCTTGCTGCCCGTCAGTGAGCGCATCCTCGCGCAACGCGCCCAACGCAATCAACAGACTGGCGCCCGAGGCGGCGACGAGACCGTGCTCGTGGCCGAAGACGAGGCCGGAGTCCGCGACGCGCTCCTGAACGTGCTGGGCAGCGCCGGGTACCACGTGATCGTGGCGCACGACGGCGAGCACGCACTGCAGCTCTTCCAGCAGCACGCGGCCGAGATCGATCTGCTGCTGTTCGACATCGTGATGCCGCGGCTCTCTGGACCCGCGGCGGCCGAGCAGGTTCGCCGCCAGCGCGCCGACATTCCGGTGGTGTTCATGAGCGGCCACAGCGCCGAGCATGCGCGCGGGGTGCCGCCGTTGCCAGGAAGCGGCCGCGTGGACAAGCCTTTCGAGCCTGCCACGTTGCTCCACAAGATCCGCGACGCGCTCGATGCCGAGCCTTGAGCCGGCTCACTCCGAAGACAGAGCGTCACGGATGACCAAGCGCGCCGCGCGCAGACCCGGCGCGAGCCCCGCCAATGCCGCAGCGGTCACGACCAGCACGCAGATCCGCACTGCGCCGGCCGTGGGGAACACGAACGCGACGTGCCAACCGGAGCTGTGCGCGAACGCGGTGCGCAGGAGCAGCGCCGAGGTCAGGCTGCCGGCGAACACGCCGGCGCATGCCGCGCTCACACCGAGAAACCCGGCTTCGAGCACCATCGCAGAAGCCACCTGCGCGCGCGTCGCGCCAACCGCCCGGAGCAAACCGATCTCGCGTGTGCGATCGATCACCGCTGCGACCATGGTCCCGACGACGCCCGTGGCCGCGATCAGCAACATGATCAGCTCGAGCGCACGCGTGTAGGAGAAGCTCTTGTCGGCCATGCGCATGAACTCGTCGCGCAGAGCGGTGGTCTCGGTCACGAACAGAGCGCCGCCTCCGCCCAAGCGCTCGCGCACGAGCTTGGCCACTTGGGCGGGCGAACGGCCAGGCTCGAGATACAGGTCGACCGCGTCGATCGCAGAATCGCTCCACCTCTGCACGTAGAGCCCCCGATCGATGAAGCCGGCGCCGAGGTCGGACGAGTAGTCGACGACCACCGCGCGCACCGTGAGGTCGACGGGGCCGGAGGGTGTCTGCAGTTCCATGTGGTCGCCGGCCGAGAGCCCGAGCTTGACCGCGGCGTTCTCGGCGAGCACGACCCGCGGCGCCGTTCTCAGCTCTGCGGGCTCGATCGGATCTTTGCCCTGCAGCACCTTCCATGGCTTGCCGCGACGCCGCCCTTGCTCGAGATACGCGTGCGTGTCGGATGCGACCAGACGAAAGGTCTTGTCGCCGTAGCGCTGCTCGACCATGCGGACCGGCTGTGCCTCTGCGATCCCCGGCAAACCCTGCAGGCGCTGCATCGTGTCGGATGCGAGATGCACACGGCGCCGGTCTGCCAGCGGTGAGCCGGCCGTCACGATCAGGTCGGCGGCGCTCACCTGCTCGAACCAACCGCGCACGGCGCCCTCGAACGACTCGAGCCAACCGCTCACGCCGAGACTGAGCGAGACCGCGAACATCAGCGCCAGCACGTTCATCGTGCTGCGAACGAGGTTGCGCTCCACGTTGTCGAGGCCGAGCCGTCCCGAGATGCCGGCCAGCCGAGAGAGCGCCGGCAGCAGCGCGCGCCGGAGCAGGACGAGCAAGAGCGGGACGAGTAGGGCAACGCCAGTGAGATTCACAATCGCCGCAGAGTAGCCGGCGAGCATGCTGCCGGACTCGGCCGTCTTCGTCGCCGCGAACATCATCATCACCCCGGCGAACGCCAAACGCATATGAGGAACCCGCTGGCTCGATGCCATCGCGGAGCTCGCCTGCAGGGCTGTGATGGGATCGAGCCGCGCGCCTCGCCACGCTGGTAGGTACGCAGCCACGAGCGACACGAGCAGACCCGCGAAGCAACCGCGGAGCGCGTTGCCGCTGGTGATCGCGGGCACGGTCGGCGTCGTCCCGTAGAGGCGGCTCACGGCGATCTGCGTCTCTTCGTGGGTGAAGACCACGAGCAGCCTGGCCAGCAGCACGCCGAGCCCAACACCGAGCAGCGCGAGCACGCTCGCTTCGAGGCAGAAGTGCGCAACCACTTGCCGGCGCATCACGCCGAGCGCGCGCAGGATCCCCGTTTCGCGACGACGCTGCACCACCGCCACGCCGACGGCGTTGTAGATGATGAAAATCGCCACGAACAACGCGAGCGCGCCGCTGAGCCGCATGCCGACGTCGAGCGGCTCGGAAAGCGCGCGCATGCGCTGGCCGATCTGCTGTGGCAGCTCGACACGCGCGCGACCGGCGAGCGCCAGGCGGAGCTTCTCGATCACCTTGGCTTTGTCGGCGTGCGGGTCGAGCGCCACGTCGATGCGGTCGACGAGCGTGCCGCGGCCGAAGGTCACCTGTGCCGCGTCGAGGAACATCACCGCGACTTGGCCCCCGAACGAGGCCAAGGGTCCGCTCTCCTCGAGGATCGCGCGCACGAAGAGCGTCCTCACGCCACCCTCGCCGAGCAAGCGCACCTCGGCTCCGACGTGCAGGTTTCGACGCTCGGCGAGCGCGCGGCTCACGAGCAGCGCGCTCGGGTCGTTGGCGAGCACGAGCGGATCTTCGACTGGGTTGCTACCCGCTTTGCCCGAGCGAAACGGCAGGAAGTGCGTGTCCCCGAGGAAATCGACGCCCAGGATCAACAGCGGCTCGCCGTCGGGCGCGAAGCTGGTCGTGATCTCGACTGCGGGCGCGGCGTGCGCGACACCCTCGATGGCGGTTGCCTCGGCGACGAGCCCAGCCGGAATGCCGGCCTCGTTGCCGGCGATCACCAAGTCCGCGCGATCGGCCACGCGCTTGACGAGATCGTCGAAGGTGCGGAGCAGCGCGTCCGAAGTCGCACGCGTGGCCATGAGCATGCCCACGCCGAGCGCGATGCCGAGCACCACCAGAAACGAGCGCAACGGCGCCCGAGCCAGGTGGGGCAAACTCAGGCGCTTGACCAGGAGCAGCGGGGTCACGGCAGGCGCTGAGCATACACGAGCCGTGCGTGGGTCTCAGCTCCCGAGGTCGGCCCCATACACCAGATACGGCGGCAAAGGCGTTCCCTGCGCGCAACAGCGCACGAGCGCGCGCACCAGCAGCGAGAACAGGCCCTCGTGGCGAACGGCGGTAGCGGTCGTGTCGCCGAGCCAGAGGCCATCCACGAAGCCGTGGTCGCGCAGCTCCTCGAGCAGAGCCGGGTCCCGCGACAGCACGTGCACGGGGGTGTCGAAGCTCTGGGTCTCCGCCGCGAGGAACGGAGGCTGGTGATCGCCGAGCACCACCACGAGAGCATCGCCGGGAAGCTCGAGCAAGAAGCGTTGGAGCACGTCGAGCTCGTACGAGATGGCCTGCCCGTAACTGACGGCCATGCCGGCGTACAGCTCGCCGAGGTATGCGAAGCGGCGGTCCCAGTGGACGTAGCGACGCAGCCGACGCGGCAGCTCGAGCGAGCCCGAGTCGTCGATCGGCTCGCCGCCCTGGCCGAGCGCGTGGAAGTCCGGCACGAGCTTCGGAAGCTCGTCCCACGGGGCGTGCGACGACACCATGTGGTACTCGAAGTACATTGGACGCGGGGTGCCCCGTAGGACGTTCTCGCGGGTGTAGAACAGGCTGTATTGGTCCGGCACGATGCCCCAGCCGACGTGCGGTCCGCGATAGTGCAGGTCGTCGAAGCGAACGCAGCGCTGATAGTGGTAGTAGTTGACGTTCTCCACCCCGGTGCGCTTGCGATCGGAAGGTGCGAGCAGCAGCGTCGCGTAACCTTGCCCACGCAAGAAGCTCACCAGGTTCGGCACGCGCTCGATTTGCTCGATGACCTGGCGGAAGACCGCTTCGTACGCGAGCGGCATCCCCGTCAGCACCGATCCCTCCGCCAACCAAGAGCGGCCACCCATGATCGGCGCACGCGTGTATGCGCTCGCCGCGTGCCAACCGGCTGCGTCGAGCGCGCGCTGCATTTCCTCGATCCGCCGCGCGTAACCCGAACGAAGCCATGGATGCTCGGCGATCACGCGCCCGTAGCTCTCCACGAACACCAGATAGACGTCGGGCTTGCGACGCAATGCCAGCGCCTGGTACCCGCGATACGGTGACCTCCCGAGCCGGCGCTGCACCGAGAAGTAGATGCGTTGTGATTCACGCAGGTTGTCGAGCAGGGGCGGGGTGAGAAAGAGAAACGCGGTCCAGCGGCCGCGTGGAACCGAGCCGATGAGCGCGAGCGCGCACAGCACGATCGCCAATCCGCGCGCGACGCTCGCCCGCGGCTCGAGCCAGCCGCGTGCCGAGCGCAAGAGCAAGCCTGCCAACGCGACGCACGCGACGAGCGCGACGCTCACACCGAAGACCACC
>JBIOJD010000051.1:0-14650 GCA_044450485.1 Polyangiales bacterium
CCCAGCCGTCGGCCGCGATGCTCGCCGTCGTCCTCTTGGATCTGGTCGAGATCTCGCACGCGGTTGTCCATTCGCGCCTCCAGCGTGGCCATGTGGCTGAATGTGAGGAAAGACAGCCCCCGGGTCAAAAAACCCGCTGGCGACGCCTTCTTCTCAGGCTCGGCGCTACTTCGGCACGACCAGATTGGCGGCGGCTGGGGTGGAGTAGAACTGCCAGACCCGAATCGAATCGCCCGGGTGAGCGGCGACCAGTGCTTCGAACTTGCAGGTGCGATCGCAGCCGTTCTGAGTGCTGGTCACGATCAAGCCTTGATTCGTGGCTTCGTTGAGCACACCCACCGCGGCGCCTTCTTGCGCCGTGCCGGCGACGCGCACCAACCCTTGAGCGTTCGGTGCGACCAGCGGATCGAGCTCGGGCGGTGGCAACGGCAGCGTGCGCGCGGTGCAGCCGACGAACGACAAGCACAGACCCAAGACGGTGACCCGAAGGGCGACTGTGAACGGTGCGATCATCGCCATCTGGACGCTCCTGTGCATGCTCTGGCGACGCAAATCCGATGCCATCGTGCTGGCGGCCACGGTGCCAGCCAATTGCAGGGAATTCAGCACGGTCAGGGGCGCTGCACAAGCCCACGGTGCTCAACGCGGTTGGTCGCGGCGCCAACAAGGTTGGCGGGTCCATCCGTCGGTGCGAGGGCTGTGACCCTATGGTAGGGTCCGCCGCACCCGAGGCTCTCGGGCGGACGAAACATGGCCACCTCCACCAAGATTCCGGTCGCGATCGAAGACGAGCTGCGCACCTCGTACCTCGAGTATGCGATGTCGGTCATCATCGGCCGCGCCATCCCCCGAGTGGAGGACGGCCTCAAGCCGGTGCACCGCCGCATCCTGTACGCGATGCACGAGATGCGGCTCAACTGGAACCAGCCGTATCGCAAGTCCGCGCGCGTCGTCGGCGACGTGCTGGGCAAGTACCACCCGCACGGCGACGCGGCCGTCTATGACGCCCTGGTGCGAATGGCGCAGGGCTTCTCCATGCGCTACCCGCTGGTCGACGGGCAGGGCAACTTCGGCTCGGTCGACGGCGATGCGCCTGCGGCCATGCGTTACACCGAGTCGCGCATGTCGCGGCTCGCCTCCGAGCTGCTCGCCGACATCGACAAGGAAACGGTCGACTTCGGCCCGAATTTCGACGAGTCGATGTCGGAGCCGCTGGTGCTGCCGACCAAGGTACCGAACCTCTTGATCAACGGCTCGGCCGGCATTGCCGTGGGCATGGCCACCAACATCCCGCCCCACAACCTGCGCGAGGTGATCGACGCCACGGTGCGCGTGATCGAGCGCCCGGAGATCGGCATCGACGAGCTGATGGCAGATGACGCGAGCAGCGGGCGGGTGGGTCTGCGCGGACCCGACTTTCCGACTGGCGGCTTCATCCACGGCACGGCCGGGATTCGCCAGGCGCTCCACACCGGCCGCGGCCGCGTGGTGATGCGCGCCCGCACCTCCGTCGAGCCGATTCCGGGCAAGGCCGATCGCTCGCAGATCGTGGTGACCGAGCTGCCGTACATGGTGAACAAGGCCGAGCTGATCAAGAAGATCGCGCAGCTCGTGCGCGACAAGGCGATCGACGGCATCGGCGATCTGCGCGACGAGTCCGACCGCGAGGGCATGCGCATCGTGATCGAGCTCAAGCGCGATGCGGCCGACCAGATCGTGCTCAATCAGCTCTTCCAGCAGACCGCGCTGCAGAGCACCTTCGGCGTGAACCAGCTCGCGATCGTGGGCAACCGGCCGCGTCTGCTCGATCTCAAGCAGACGCTGGAGCTGTTCGTCGATCACCGGCGCGAGGTGGTCACACGGCGCACGCGCTTCGAGCTGCGCGAGGCCGAATCGCAGCGCGAGCTCTGCGAAGGCCTCGGCATGGCGGTGACCGAGGTCGATCTCGTCGTCAAGACGATCCGCGACTCGAAGGACCCCGACAGCGCGCGGGCAGCGTTGATGCGGTTGCCGTTGCACGGGCTCGAAGAGTTCTTGCGCCGCGCGGGTCGCCCGGATCCCGAGCTCGAGGCAGCGCGGGCGCGCGGCGACTACCACCTGTCCGAGCGCCAGGCCAAGGCCATCCTCGAGATGCGCTTGTCGCGGCTGACGGGGCTCGAGCGCGAGAAGCTCGCAGCTGAGTACGCGGAGCTGTGCGAGACCATCAAGCGACTGCGTGCGATCCTCGACAGCGACGAGGAGCTCAAGCGCGTGATCGTGACCGAGCTCGACGAGATCAAAGAGCGCTACGGCGACGCTCGGCGCACCGAGATCGTGCACGCCGAAGGCGAGATCCACATCGAGGACCTGATCTCGCACGAGGACGTGGTCGTCACCATCACCCACGCCGGCTACATCAAGCGCGTGCCCGTGAGCGAGTACCGGGCGCAAGGCCGCGGCGGGCGCGGGCGGCGGGCGATGGAGACTCGCGACGAGGACTTCGTCGAGCAGATCTTCATCGCCAACAACCACGACCACGTGCTGTACCTGAGCGCACGCGGCATCGCCTACCTGAAGAAGGTCTACGAGATCCCGGAGGCCTCGCGCGCGTCGCGCGGCCGCGCGCTCGTCAACTTCGTCGGCCTCGAGCCGGGTGAGCGGGTCGCGGCGATCGTGCCGATCAAGGAGTTCCGCGAGGGCGACGACCTCATCACCTGCACCAAGAGCGGCACGGTCAAGCGCACGCAGCTCAGCGCGTACGAGAACATCCGCACGACCGGCATCATCGGCGTGGCGCTAGCGCCCGACGACCAGCTGCTCGCGGCCCGCGTGTGCAACGAGAACCAGGACATCATCGTCGGCACGGCTCGCGGGATGTCGATTCGGTTTCATGCGGCCGATGCCCGGCGCATGGGCCGCGACGCGCGCGGCGTGCGCGGGATCGAGCTGCGTGAGGGCGACGCCGTCATCGGCATGGCGGTGATCGAGTCCGACGAGCAGCAGGTGCTGTGCGTGAGCGCGAACGGCTACGGCAAGCGCACGCCGCTCTCCGAGTGGCGGGTGCAAAACCGCGGCGGCATCGGCATCATCGCCATGGACGCCTCCGAGCGGAACGGCGCAGTCGTCAGCCTGTGCTTGGTCACCGAGGTCGACGAGCTGATGGCGGTCACCGACGCGGGTCAGCTCATCCGCACGAAGGTCTCCGAGGTGCGCTCCGCCGGACGCAACACCCAAGGCGTGCGCGTGATCCGGTTGGGCGACGACGAGCGCGTCGTCGACGTCGGCTTGATCGCCGAGCGTGACGAAGAAGGCCACAGCGGCAGCATGCCCCCGCCGACAATGCCCCCGCCGAGCATGCCTCCGACCAACGGCGTGTGAGGGCTAATCCCTCGTGCTAATGTAGGCCCCGTCATGGCGCGCAAGGCGATCATCGAGCGCAAGACGAGCGAGACGCAGATCCGCGTGGAGCTCGACCTCGACGGCAGCGGCAAGCACCGCATCGACACGCCGCTGCCGTTCTTGAGCCACATGCTCGATCAGTTGGGTCGCCACGGGCTCTTGGATCTCGTGGTCGAGGCCAAGGGCGACGTCGAGATCGACGGCCACCACACCACCGAAGACCTCGGCATCGCCATCGGTCAAGCCGTGGCGCAGGCGCTGGGCGACCGAGCGGGAATTCGCCGCTACGGCTCAGCGACATTGCCGATGGATGAGGCCTGCGTGACCTGCGCGCTCGATCTGTCGGGCCGGCCGCACTGCGTGTGGCGGGTCCCGTTGCCCAAGGCCAAGCTCGGTGAGTTCGACTCAGAGCTGGCCGAGGTCTTTTTCGAAGGCTTTGCGCGCGGGGTCGGGTGCAACTTGCACATGCACTTGATCGAAGGTCACGTGCTGCACCACATCGTCGAGATCTGCTTCAAGGCCTTTGCGCGCGCGCTGCGGCAAGCGGTCGAGATCGAGCCGCGCTCGGCCGGCGTGCCATCGACCAAGGGTAAGCTGGTCGAGTAGGAGAGACCGCGTTTGGAGCTGATCCCCGCCATCGACTTGCTCGGCGGCAAGTTGGTTCGCCTGCACAAAGGCGACTACTCGGCCGTCACCGTGTACTCGGACGATCCGGCGGGGCAGGCGGCACGCTTCTTTCGGGAAGGCGCGACGCGCTTGCACGTGGTCGATCTCGACGGTGCCCGCGACGGCCGGCCCGGTAACGTCGCCGTGATCGAGGCCATCCTGGCGGCGGCGCCGCTCCGGGTGCAGGTGGGCGGCGGGATCCGCGATGCGAGCGCAGCGGAGCGCTGGCTGCGGGCCGGAGTCGAGCGCGTGGTGCTCGGCACCGCGGCCATCAAGCAGCCCGACGTGGTGCGGGGACTGTGTGCCGCGTACCCCGGCCGCGTGATCGTGGCCGTGGATGAGCGCGCAGGTGAAGTGGCGGTCGAGGGCTGGCTCGAAAGCAGCGGGCGAAGCGCGCACGATCTGGCTCGGCAGGTCGACGACTGGGGTGCGGCCGCGATCCTGCACACCGTGATCGACCGCGACGGAACACGAGAGGGTCCGGACGTCGCGGCCACGGCGGCACTGCAGCAGCGCGTGCGCGCCACCGTGATCGCCTCGGGTGGCATCGGAAGCCTCGTGCACATCGAAGCGTTGGCCGCGGCCGGAGTTCGCGCCGCGGTGTGTGGTCGCGCGCTCTATTCCGGGGCGTTCGACTTGCCTGAGGCGATCGCGGCCGCCGAGCGGCGCGGTCGATGAAATCGCGGACGACTTCCGCAATACTCCTGTGCGAGCCCGGCCCATGACCGCGAGTCTCACGATCGAACAGCTCCTTTCCGCGCTTGGGCGCAAGGGCATCCCATTGCCGTTCGAGATGGGTACTTTCATCGTGCTCGAGGCGACCGAGCAGGTGCTCGTGCTCGAAGCGACCTCCGAGACGCCTGCGTTGCCGCTGGTCGGAGGGCGGGAGCTGGAGCTCGGCGAGCAAGGTGAGGTCGTCGTGACCTCGACGCGTGTCGCGCGGAGCGAGGCCGATGCGTCGCGCGCCTTGGTCGCATTGTTGGGCGAGCTGCTCGTTCGCTCGGCGCCTGGGGTGCCCACGATGCTGCTCGAGATCGTGGAGCATGGACCGAGCGATGGAGAGTGGACGCTGCTGCGCTTGCGAGACGATCTGGAAGCCGCGCTCGTCCCGCTCAATCGGGGCGCGATGCGGCGGGTGCTGGCGCGCTTGCTGCGCGAGACCAGACGCGAGGACCGTATGCTCTCGTCCCCGCCACCCGACGCGGATGCGATCGACGAGGACCTCGACGACCTGCTCGGAATCGAGCGCGCGGCCAAATCGCGACACGACCCTGCGAAGGTGGCTGCGACCCCATCGCGGGCGCCGACGCCACCGCCAGCCGTTCCGTCGCTGCGCCTGCGAGAGCGAGAAGGCATCGGGGGCCCGAGCGTGTTGGGCGAAGATGGCCTCGCGGATCCATCGCTGGCCGCTCCGCTCAGCGTGCCCCCACTCGGTCGTGCGAGCACGCGCAGCCGGGCCGAGCCTGCGGGCGCGGCTCGACGACCGCTGCGCGACCTCGGCAGCGTCGCGCCGCACTCGCGGGAGGCCGATGGGCTCGACGCCTTCGAACGCGAAGCCTCGGGGCGCTCGAGCGGGCTGCGGGTGGGGCTGTTGCTCGTGCTTTTCGCCGCCGTGTTGGGGGGCGGCTATCTGGTGCTCGGGCGCGACGGCGTTCGGCAGCTGCTCGGGCTCACGCCGCAGGCGACCGTACCGGCCGTCGTGACAGCCTCGAAGCCTGCCAAACCTCGCCCGTTGGTCGGTGAGCTGCGCGTGAGTAGCACCCCGGATCGCGCGCAGGTCTTGATGTTGGTCGGCACCGCGCCCGCAGTCGTGACCAAGCTCCCTCTGGGCGTAGCCTACGAGTTCGTAGCGCTGGCGCCGGGTTACGCGCCGTCGCGCGCGGTCGTGCCTGCCGCGGCGGAATGGCAGATGGAAGCTGGCGAGCCGCGCTACGAGCTCGCGTTGCAGCTCGGCGACGCGACCGCGCACCATGGCCAAGACAACCTCGGCCCAACCCGCTTGTCCGGAGACATGGGCAGCCCGAAGGCGCAGCTCGGCAGCGTGCGCGTGATCACATCGCCCCCCGGCGCCAAGGTCTACCAGCTGATCGGCTTCACGCCCGACGCGCGCGTCGAGAACATCGAGATCAGCGCGCCCATCGATCTGCTCGTGTACCTCGAGGGCGCAGCACCCGTGGCGCTGCACGCGACCGAAGCCGACTTCAAGCCCGAAGGCGCGGGCCTGGTGGCTTCGTTCAGCGCATCGCTTCCCGACGCGAAGCGCAAGTGAGCATCACGCGCCGCACGCTCGCGGCGCTCTCGCAAAGGGCTCGACGCGTCAGACCTTGTCGGCGCGTCCCGCCTGTTTGAGCGCGTTGACCACTTGCCCGACTTCTTGCGCGCGATCGCGCGGTACGATGAGGAGCGCATCGGGGGTGTCGACCACCACCATGTCCTCGGCTCCCAGCAGTACGACCAGTTTGTCTCGGGGTGCGCTCACGAAGCATCCTGTCGAGTCGAGCGCCAGAACGTCGCCGCGCGTCGCGTTGTCGGCGCCGTCCCTGCGCGCGAGCGCCCAGGCCGCGCTCCAACTGCCGAGATCGTCCCAGCCGAAGCTCGCCGGAACGACCACGATGCCCTGAGCTTTCTCCATCACGCCGTAGTCGATCGAGATGCGCGGCAAGCCCTCGTATCGCGACGCGATGAAGGCGGTCTCTTCGTGTCGAGCCGCCGCCTGGTCGCAATCGTTCACGAACATGCCGAGCTCGGGCAGATGGCGTTCGATCTCGGCCAGGATCACGTCCACACGAAACAAGAACATCCCGCTGTTCCAAAGGTGCCGGCCGCTGCGCGCGTAGATCTGCGCGCGCTCGAGGTCCGGCTTCTCGATGAACGCGCTCACGCGGTGCACGCCCTCGCTCACCGCCTCGCCTCTTTCGAGGTAGCCGTAACCGGTCTCGGGCCGCGACGGCTCGATGCCGATCGTCGCGATCGCGCCGCCTTCGGCGGCCAGGAAGGCGCGATCGAGCGCAGCGAGAAAGGACCTTTCGTCGGCCACGTGCGGGTCGGCGGGCAAGGCGGCAATCACGCCGCGCGCCGCGCGCCGCCGCACCACGCTGCTCGCCCAAGCGATGCACGGCGCGGTGTTGCAGCTGGCGGGCTCGAGCAAGAGGTTGGCGCTGGGCAGATCCGGCAACTGCTCTCTCGCGAGGCCGCCGTGTCGGTCCGCCGTGACCACCAGCACGTGTTCGACTCCGCACAGAGCGCTCGCGCGCCGCACCGTCGCTTGCAGCAGGGTCTCGTCAGTGCCCGCGAGCGCGAGAAACTGTTTGGGTCGCGCCGCGCGCGAGGCTGGCCAGAAGCGCGTGCCGAAGCCTCCGGCCATCACGATCGCAAAGCGTTCCGGGCCCGCCCGATCGCCCATGGGTGTCGTTGGTTCCGCCATCGGCGGCAGGCTATGGGTGGTGGCCCCTCGGCGCAACCCCAAGCTCAGAACGCCGCGAGGACGCTCAGCGAGCCGAACAGAGCCATCGTGTTCGGAACCTTGGCCCGGTCGTAGTGGAAGTGGTCGAACCAGCTCTTCAGCAGATCGGCACCGAGCACGATATCGAGCCCGGAGAGCAGGCCGAGCACTTCGCCCTCGGCGTTCTCCGGCACCGACCAGGTGAAGCGCCCACCGAGCAGCGCGCTACGCATGGGCGAGAGCTCTCGGTCGCCCGTGAAATACTGACCCTTGGGCGCGAGCACGTAGTCGTCGGAGTAGAACGCCGCACCGCTTTGCAGGTAGTAGCGTGCGCGCGCGCGAAACCGCAGGCCGTGGCCGAGCGTCTGCTCGTAGCCGAGCTCGCCGCTCGCGGATTGGATGTCCCAGGTGTCACGATACACCCGCAGCTGGGGCTGCAATGCGCCGGAGAGCGGCTCGATCCAGATGCGCAGCCCGACGCCGACCGAGTAGCGTGCACGTTCGTTCGGGTGGTGCTCCTGGGCCGCGGTGCGCCCGATGCGCACGGCGCGGTAGGGGTTGGCCTGGAAGCCGTGCAGCATCTGCGCGGTCGCCACGGTCTGGACGCTCAGCACGGGCGTCCACTGCTGCGTCCACGCGCCCTGGAAGGTCTGCATTCCGAGCGCGCGCGAGTGCCGGTCCGTGCGAGCCGAGTTGAAGCATCCGTCGGAGTTGTCGAGCCGGGTCTTGAGCACGGCCTCGGCTGCATTCGGGCCGTCGCAAACCCTGTCGAACGCCCGCGCGTAGGTCAGCTCGAGCGCCGTGTTGCGCTCGAAGAGCTCGGTTCGCGCGCCGACGTCGAACGAGTTCGAGCGATAGTCGTTCTCCGTGCCGTAGTGGTACCCGCCTGCGAGCGAGCTCTGACCGTCCTGCACCTTGACGCCTCCGCCGAGCACGTGGCGCACGTCGTGCACGCTCGCGCCGCTGATGGCATCTACGCTTCCGGCGGGCGCATCGACCACCGCCACGCTCGCGCCGCTGACGATGTCCGCCGTCCAGCCCGCGTTCACCGACACACCGTTCGTGACCGCCACGTCGGCGGCGACCTCCGGCGTGATGACGGTCATGTGGAGCGGTCCCCCCGACTCGTGGAATATCGAGCTTCCGGCGGTGATCTCCGCGCGCGGTGCGGTCTCGGCTTGGGCGGCGGCCACCGACCGACCGAGCGCGGCGAGGCACGCCGCGAGCGCAAGCGCGAGCGAGAACCTCAGTTGCATCCGCAGCCGCCTCCGCGTGCGCTACCTGCGCCGTACGAGGCCTCGCGATTTTCGAGCATGTGCTGCTCGTGGCGCTCTGCCATGCCGCCGGAGGTGAAACCCATCGACGGCTCGGCGAGGCGCTCCTTCTCCTCCGGCCGCACCGTGGCGCAGCCAGACGCGATCGCGCAGAGCAGCAACGAGAGGAAGATGGCGTCAGAAAAAGACCGTGAGCCCTGCACTGTACTCCTCCTCTGCCACGGTTCGGTCGGGTTGGAAGAACACGTAGGAACGCGCCTCGAGGCGCAATGTCAGCCGATAGCGAAAGCCGATCCGCAGACCGATGCCCGCATCGATCGTCGCGATGCCACCGGACTTGAGCAGGAAGCTGTCCGCATTGGGGCTGCTGGCGGTGACGCCTCCTTGCACGGTAGCGAAGGGCACGAGCGGTGATTGCGGGAACACGTTGACGATCGGTCCGGCCGTGGCGAGCAACAGCCTGCCTCCGGACGCGACCGCGGCTGCGGCGTTGAGCTCGAAGCCGAAGGCGGGGTCGAGCAGCCACGCGGGCCGCACCGCGAGCATGCCTCCTCCCGCGAGCATGCCAGCCGTGATCGCGATCTCTCCGTGCGCTCCGGGGAGCGGCGGTGGCGCGAATAGCCACGGAAGAAATCGCCCGCCGTGGCTGCGCTCCTCTCCGATCTCGATGGTGTAGACCGCGTCTCCCATGATCCAGCCGCGCGTGCCATCGGGCAGCTCGATCTGAAACCAGTAGCCCTGAGTCGAACGCGCGTGGATCGGGAACACCTCGTCGCGGTGCGCCGCGTACACCGAACGGAACCCGAGCCCTGGTCCTGCGCGCACGGTGGCCTGCTCCACGATCACGCGTGCGTGCGGCTCGGGGGCGGCCCAGCCGCGCGACGGCAGCGCGGCGAGCATCACGACCACGGCAGCGGCGCGAAGCATCATCGGTTTGCGCCTGCGATCCATTGGACGATGAGCTGCGCCGCTTCATCGTTCTCGGAGAAAATCGCGCGCGGGTGGGACGCACGGTTGAGCGGTCGCAGGTACAGGGGACTGTTCAGCGGGTCGGACTGCACTTCGAAGCGCACCGCTTCGAAGTTGGCTTTGTACGCGTCCGGCACCGCGCCGATCACGGCGCCGTTCTTGTCGCACGGCGCCGGAGCGTCGGTCGCGATCAGGCGCAGGGCGGAACGGCTGTCGTGGCAGCCGCCTTTTTCGTCGGACCGCCCCGTGGCGCACCCGTACTTCGAGAGCACCTGAGGCTGAATCTTGCAGTAGAAGAAGGCGTCATCGAGCTGGAGCTGGGGCGCGACGAAGTCGTCGCCCAGGTCGACGGTGCCGAGGACCCCGTTTTCCCGTGCCGGTCCGCACGCGCCGCAGAGCAGGCACAATGCGGCCACGCGCGGCCAGCTCAGAAGCACGGACCGAGAGTGCCGAACCCGAGCGAACCGGTCAACGCGCACCTTGGCGGTCCGAGGTCTGGGAGCACGGTGAAGCTCAGGCCGGCAGGGCCCGTCTCAAGGAATCACAGGCCCTCGGAGCGGGCGTAGCAGGCGCAGCTTGAGGGTGCAGTGCAGTTGGGATACTGTGACCTACTTGTAGGAGGCGCCCGGCGCCAGGTGCAGCGGAGGAGACGATGAAGCGCGTTGTGTTGGGAATTCTCGTGGGCATGTTGGCGCTCGGTCTCGCGGCCACCTCTGCCGAGGCGCAGAAAAAGAAGGCAGCGGCGACCAAGAAGAAGAAGAACGACCCCGCGCCGATCAGCGCGAAGATCAGCGAGACGATGGGCGATGTCCATTGGGGCGCGAGCAAGGACGATCTCATCAAGTACTTCACCGACAAGGTGAAGGAGAAGTACCGGCCGTTGCTGGCCAAGGCCAAGGACGCCGTCGCCGATGATCACTTGCGGCAGCAGGCCCGTCAGGAGATCGACGCGATCAAGAAAGGCGCCGTCGATTTCGACGGGCGCTCGAATGGCTGGGATGTGAGCTTTCTCAAGGGGGAGTTCACGAACGGCAACGACGAGTCGATGGTCGTGGTGCGCGACGCCAACTCCCAGAACTTCTTCTTCCTGATCGGGGGCAAGTTGTGGAAGTGGTACAAAGCCTTCGACGCATCCGTCTTTCCGGCAGGCAACTTCGACACCTTTGCTGGATCGGTGCAGCGCAAGTTCGGCCCCGGCAAGGACATACAGGGCGAGACGCGGCCCGGCGAGGGCAAGCGCCACTGGCTAGAGTGGCAGGACAAGCAGACGCGTCTGCGCGCGGTGGACGAGACCGGTTTCTACGGCTTCTACTGCTTGGTGTTCGAAGAGAAATCCACGGTGGACAATCTCGCTCACTTGCGTAGCCACGGGGACAAGAACGACGGTGGCGAAAAGCACCACGCGTTGGTCGAGGCCGTGACCGCTGGCGGTGACAAAGCCAACCCCGACGACTCTCCCAACATCGTCGATCGCATCACTGGCCGTATGCATCAGGAGCAAGCGCCGCACCAAGCGCCGCCGGAAGAAGCCTCGGCCGCCGGCAAGACCAGCAAGGGCGGCAAGGCGAGCAAGGCCAGCTCATCGAGCTCCAGTTCCGGCGTAGACAACGAGAACGACCCGATCTCTGGCCTGGGCCTCTAGAGAAGGCGAGCGTTAGAAGACGCGCGTTCGTTCGACCCGTGAGCGCAGCGAGCCCCGCGGATGGGTGGGTCCCCGACAGCTTTGCTGGCGGGGCGGGAAGGGCGCGTGCCCTTCCCGATATCAAGAATATCAAACCACCTCGACGTCGATGTCCTGCCCTAGCGCTCGGCGCAGGGCAGGCTCGATCACGCTCCCGAGCGTGTAAGGCTTGCCCGGGCAACCGCCGCACGCGCCGGTGAGCCGCACGACCACGTGCCCGGTCGAGACCTCGAGCAGCTCGATGTGGCCTCCGTCGGCTTCGATCAGTGGTCGCAGAACCTCGGCGATCACCTTTTCGGCCTGGTCACGCACGGATGCTCCAAGCGTACACCAGCCGAGGCGCAGATGCGCAAGGCAGTGACTCGGGGCGGCAGAACCCGGCTCAGAAGAACTTGGTCTCGGGGAGCGTGGCGATTTCGCCGAGCGCTTTGACCAACCGGCCCTGGATCTCGGACGTCTTGCTCATGATCCCCGCCGTCTCCATCACCTGACCGCGGAAGTCGCCGAAGATCTTCGCGCCAGCGCCGAGGATCGGCATGCTGTGGCCCTTGTCGACCATGATGACGTAGTTCTCTGGCTTGTCCGTGAACTCCGGCTGGGCCGTGAAGAGCTTGCGCTCGACCTCGCGGCCGCCTTCGCGAGACGACACGAGCATGATCTGGCTCTTGTCTTCCTTGTCGTCCTTGCCCTTGCCCTTGGCCTTGGGCTTGGCGGCCTTGGCGTCGTCCGCCGCGGCGTCTGCGGGTTTGGGCCGCACGACGACGAGGCCGCCGCCGAACGTGTCACCGGACTTCGCCACGACCACGCCGTACTCGGTTGAAAGGAGCGCGTCTGTCGTGGCCGCCGACTCGTCCAGCTTCTTGCGCGCGTTCTCGCCTTGGGTTTTGTTCCCGAGCACCGTGAACTGGTCCCACATCAGGTTGACGTTGTTGTAATACTCGAACAAGTCGTCCACGACGTTGGTGGGGAACGCCAAGTAGCGGCGGCGCGAGAACTCTGCCGCCGAGAACGGACGCTTC
This sequence comes from Polyangiales bacterium, assembly GCA_044450485.1. GTDB lineage: Bacteria > Myxococcota_A > Polyangia > Polyangiales > JAFGIB01 > CAVZVA01. The sequence continues at coordinate 12,430 of JBIOJD010000051.1, forward strand.
ATGCCGACCAGCTCCTGCACCGCGGCGTAGTCGACGTGCGCCTGGCGTCCGGGACCGCCGGTCGAGGCTGCTACGACCTTGCCCAAGGCCTCTTTTGCCTTGTCCAGTTCCTTGGTCACCGATTGGACCCGCGCGTAGATGTCTTTTCCGTCGCGCACGGCCATCGTGTACTGCTTGCGCTCGGCGCCCGTGCTGCCGACGCCGAAGCCGCCCACCAACCCAAGGCCGAGGCCGATCACGATCAGCGCCACGTTGCGCGTGCCGCCTCTGCGACCGATCTCGCTGTCCTTGACCGCCGAGTCGTCGATGACCAAGCGCACTTTCTTCTCGGCCATCGCGACCGGGGCCGCGACCTCGAACGGGCTCGCGCCCGCCGGTCGAGCGCCGCCCACGGCCGGCGCCGGGATGCCTGCGCCAGGCCTTGGCAGCGGCGCCCCAGGGGCACCGGGTCGTGCCGACGGCTGCGGCCTTGCCTGGGCACCGGGCTGCGCAAAAGGCGGCGCCGGTACGCCCTGAGGCGCCAGAGGATTGCCCATGGGCGGCCGAATCCCAGGCGGCATCGATCCGGGCATGTTGGGTGGCGGGACAGAGCCGCCGGGAGGCGCCCCTGGTGGCATCGAGCCGCCCACCGTCCCGGGGGTCACGGTGCGACCCAGTCGTGCCTTCAGATCCTTGATATCACGCGGTTTGTTTGACGGTGTTGCCATGCCTGTGGCCTTGCTCGCCGGACCCTCACATGCGCTCGGAGCGAGATCTCCAACTCAACCTGCGCCTAGTGTCCGATGAGCTAGGCACGGTATCCGTGGGCGCTCGGGGGTGTCAAGCGACCTTCGACGCAAGCAAAAAAACAAGCCAGAACGAGCGGTTAGCGTGCAAACGCCAAGCCGGTTTGCGGTTGCGCTGTGCAAACAGTGGGCACCTATGCGTCAGACACCCTCATCCGGCGCATGGTTCCCACGCGCAAATGCTAGAGTCCGCGGGCGATGAAGTCGCTGCAGCCGGAGCGGCGGGTGGCGTCGCCAGCGGGCGAGGTCGTCTACCACGCGTTCGGCAGCGGTCCGCCGCTGCTGTTCGTCAACGGCCTCGGCGCCAGCTGGCACGCGTTCCGCAACCAGATCGAGCACTTCTCTTCGCGTTATCGCTGCCTCGTCTGGGACTACCGCGGCGTGTATCGCGACTGCGGAGCCGAGCTGGGCCCGCGCTCGATCGCGGATCACGCACGCGACGCACGCGCGATCCTGGACGCTGAGGGCGCGAGCCGGGCTGCGATCCTTGGATGGTCGCTCGGCGTGCAGGTCGCATTACAGCTCTTCTCCGATGCGCCGGCGCGCGTCGCGATGTTGTTGCTCGTCGGTGGTGGCGCCAGGGCACCCTGGGGCGCCCGCCCCGAGGCTGGACCGATTCGGCGGCTGTATCCGTTCGTGCTCGAGCTACTGGCCCGCGCGCCCGAACGCCTGATCGCGTCGCTGGTCGGCGCTTCGGGCAAGTCGCCCGAGACGTTCACCTGGGCGCGGCGAATGGGCCTGGTCGGCTCTGAGATCGATCCTGAGCTGTTCGCAGAGGTTGCGCGCAACTTTGCACGGCTGGACGTCGACAACGTGATCCACACGCTGCGCGCGATGTCGCACGAGGACCTGAGCAGCGTGCTCGCCGGGCTCGACGTGCCGACGCTCGTCATCGGCGGCGATCGCGACCCGTTCACGCCCAGAGCCGCGCTCGAGCGCCTGGTGCACCTCGCCACGGGCGCGGAGTACTTGCTGCTGGCTGGCGCCAGCCACTACGTGCTGCTCGATCACGCCGAGCACGTGAACCTACGCATCGACAAGTTCTTCGCCGAGCGTGGCTTCAACCCCGAGCCGAAGCCGATTTCCGTGCATCCCCGATGACGGATCGGCTTGCTTGCAAAAGGCGCACGCCCGGCCAAGATGGGCGGTGCGTATGATCCTCGTCATCGATAACTACGACTCCTTCACTTACAACCTAGTGCAGTATTTGGGCGAGCTGGGTGCAGTGGTCGAGGTCCATCGCAACGACGCGATCGACGTGGCCGAGATCGAGCGTCGGGGGCCCGAGGCGATTCTGATCTCGCCTGGGCCAGGCACGCCGAACGAGGCCGGCGTCTCGCTCGAGGCGATCGCACGTCTGGGCGGGCGCGTGCCTCTGCTCGGTGTCTGCCTCGGTCATCAAGCGATCGGTCAGGCCTACGGCGGCAAAGTGATCC
>JBIOJD010000052.1:0-14606 GCA_044450485.1 Polyangiales bacterium
CACCACTCCCGGCGCCACAGCCGCCCGCGGGCTGTCCTCGTCGCGCATGCCGCCGCCGGTCTCTTCGGACGCGCCCGCGCCGGCCATCCGCGCAGCGGCTTTGATCTTGCGGATGTGCTCTGGGGTCGTGCCGCAGCAGCCGCCCACGGCCTTGGCGCCCGCCTTGTACAGCCTGCGCGCGTAGAGCTGGAAGTAGTCCGGCGTCGCCATGTACGCGAACCGCCCGTCGACGCGGTGCGGCAAACCCGCGTTGGGCTGCGCCACCATCGGCAGCCCCACATCCAGCATGCGCGTGACCATCTCGTACACGCCCGCAGGACCGTCCGCGCAGTTCACGCCGAGCGCGTTCGCGCCCCAGTCGGCGATCCTGCGCGCCATCTGCTCGGGCCCCGTGCCGTCCGCCATGGTCCCGAACGGGTCGAACGACACCGAAGCCACGACCGGCACGCTCGAGGCCGCGACCTCGAGCGCAGCGGCGAGCGCGACGTGCAGCTCTTCGGGCTGGCGAAAGGTCTCGAGCAAGAGCACGTCGACGCCTGCGCCGAGGATGGCTTCGATCTGCTCGCGAAACGCGGCGCGCACGCGCTCGACGTCGCTCGCGGCGAGCGTCTTCCACATCAGACCGGTCGGCCCGATCGAGGCGCCGACGTAGGCGCTGCTGCCCGCGACCTCGCGCGCGAGCGCGACCGCTGCGCGATTGATGCTCGCGACCTCGGCTTCGAGCGAGTGCGCTGCGAGCCTGATGCGGTTCGCGCCGAACGAATTGGTCGAGATCAGATCCGCGCCCGCCCGCAGGTACGACTCGTGCACCTGCTTGACCAGCTCGGGACGCGTCACGCTGGCCTGGTCGAAGCTCTGGCTGTACAGCAGGCCACGCTCGTACAGCGCCGTGGCCATCGCGCCGTCGAACACCAGGCCGCCCCGGGCGAGCGCATCCATGAACGGCACGGTGCGTGGGCTCGGCGCGGGCATCGAATCGGGCCAAACATGCCCCCCGCTCGGTTTGGGGTCAAGCGCGGCGTCGACGGCCGAGAGCTGTCGCGGTATGCAGCGAGGCGTGCAGCGCAACACGACGGCGCGCGTGGAAATCGCCAAGCGCTCGAGGGATCGCCCGAGCCTCGTGCTCGTGGTCGTGACGGTGCTCGGAGCGCTCGGTGCGGGGCTCGCGGCGGCGTACGGCTTGCGGCAAGCGACCGAGGTCGAGCCGACCCCGGCTGCGGTGCAGCCTCCGCCCGAGCGCCAGAGTGATGGAGGCCAGTCGAGCGCGCCGAGCGCCGAGGTCGCGACCAGCGCTCGAGCCGACGCTTCGGTCGTTGCGGAGGTCGCGACAGCGCCTGCGCCGGCGAGCGAGCGCGACACGACTCCGAGCGAGGCTCGCCCCACGGTTGCGCCTGTCGCTGCGCCTGCTGCACCGGCGCCGCAAGCCGTCCGAACGAGCGCGCAGGGCCGCGTGCGACACGACATCATCGCGTACATCCGTTGCGACGGTCTGCGCCCGCGCACCGGACGCTTTCCCTGTCCGCGCGATCTCGAGCTCGAGCGGGAGGTGGCGACCATCCTCGACAAGCTTCCGTCGTGCGGGCTGCTGCGGGAGCAGAGCGGCCTGGCAGTGGTCCGCCTCGAGCTCACGCGCGACGGCGCGAGCCCGCCGCGAGCGAGCGCACCGAAAGAAGGCGGGCTCGATCCCGAGTCGGTGCTGCGCTGCGCGGGGGGTGCGCTCTCCAAAGTGCAGACCACGCTCGACCCCGATCGCATGATCGTGCGGTTCAGATTCGAGTTGCGCTGATTGCGCTACTCTGTACGACATCCCGGCTGCGCTTCCTGCTAACTGTCTAGAAGTGCGGAAGAATTCATCCGATGGCCGCTGGATCGATGCCAGTAGGCCACGATTTTTTCGCTTCGACCGCACAGAGGGACCTTTGCCGGGCCTGGCCCCTGTGCTAGTTTCAGACCTCGTGGATGTCGTGTTGCGCAAGCTTGGGCGCAAGGGTGGGCGGGTCGTCGCCGGGCGCCTGATCCGACCGCCGCGCAACGGCTCCGTGGTCGTCATCGAGTTTCCCGACGGCCTTCACGAGTACGTCACGACGCCGGTGAAGCGAGTGCTGCGTCTCGCGGGCGACGAAGTCTTCTTCCTGCAGACCGCGAACAGCTGTTACCGGCTGGAAATCCGCTCCGGCAACAACCTCGTCGCCGACACAGCGGTTAAGTAAGCTCGAAGGCGGCGAGCTTGGTGACTAGGGCGTCGAGGATGCCTTGGAGCTCGCGGAACTGTGCGGCTTTGGGCTCGAGCGTCTGCTCGTCGACGTAGAGCGCGCGGCTGAGCTCGATCTGAATCGCGTGCCAGCCCTCGCGCGGGCGCCCGTAGTGACTGGTGGTGAACCCGCCCTTGTACGGATCGTCGTGGCGCACCGAGAGCCCCGCTGCGCGAAAGTGCGCGTCCACCAAGTCGATCAGGCGTGGGTCCGCGCTCGACCGGCCGCAGGTGCCCGGCACGACGTCCGCGCGGCGCGCGCCTGGATCCTTGTGCATCGAGCGGCCGAGCGACGGCATCGAATGACCGGCGAGCAAGATGGCGTAGCCGAACTGCGTGCGCAGCGCCTCGAGCGTCTCGCGAAGCGCGCGATGGTACGGAAGGTAGTAGTGCTCGAAGCGCGCCAGCAGGCTCTGGTAGCTGAGCGGCTTCTGCAAGATCGGACGTCCGTCGGTCGTCGTGCGCCAGACCACGCCACGCGGCTGCGCGCCCGCGGGCGTGGGGTGGTCAGAGACCGTGGCCGCATCGACGTCGTCACGCGCGCGGTTGAGGTCGACCACGTAACGCGAGACCTGCGCCACGAGCAGGGTCGCGCCGAAGCTCGGAGCGTTCGCGTACAGCTTGTCGACGTAGATGTCGGCGTCGCGCAGCAGCGCATCCTGAGGCGCGACGATCTCTCCGCGCACTGCCTCGGGCAAGCGCAGCCCGGCGTGTGGCACCTCCACCAGAACGGGGCGGCGCTCGCTGGCCGGGGGCGTCAGCTCGAAGGCGCTCACGCCGCTCGGTGTAGCACGAGATGGTCGGCTTGGGTCGGACGCTGGTGGATGCTTGCGCACATTTCCTCATCGAATCGCGTCGCGCTCGTCGCGACTCGATGTCGCGAAGCCAAGCCGTGTATGATGATCATGAAGCTACGGCCCGCACGGCCGATTGAGACGATTTCGCGCATGGCGACTCCTTCTGCTGCTCGACGTAAGAACGATCCGTATCTCGGAAAAACCGTAGCCGGACGCTATCGGCTCGAAGCGCGCCTCGGTGAAGGTGGCATGGGCGTGGTGTACCGCGCGCGCCACGTGCTGATCGATCGCGTGGTCGCGCTGAAGCTGATTCGGCCCGACCTGCGCGGCGAGACGCATCTGCGCGCGTGGATGCTGCGCGAGGCGCGCGCCGCGAACCGCGTCGATCACGCGCACATCGTGCAGATCCACGACGTCGGTGAAACAGAAGAAGGCGAGCTCTATCTGGTGATGGAGTATCTCGTCGGCGCCGCGCTCTCGGCCGAGTGCGCCAAGGGCCCGATGCCGATCGAGCGCGCCGTCGACGTGATCGAGCAGATGTGCGCTGCGCTCGCGCGCGCCCACGACCTTGGAGTGGTGCACCGCGATCTCAAGAGCGACAACATCATGCTCACGATTCAAGGCGGACGCCGCGACTTCGTGAAGATCCTCGACTTCGGTCTGGCTGCGCTCACGCGCGACGCACGCCTCGCGCCCAAGGGCGCGGTGTTCGGAACGCCCGAGTACATGGCGCCCGAGCAAGCGCGCGGCGACGACGCGACGGCGCTCTGCGACCTCTACGCGCTCGGCATCCTGTTCTTCGAGATGCTGACCGGGCAACTGCCGTTCCGCAGCAACGATCGCGAAACGCTGCTCGAGATGCAGCGCAGCGCGCCCCCGCCGCGCCCGAGCACGGTCCGCCCTGGGCTTGCCCCGCAGGCCGAAGCCATCATCTTGCGCCTGCTCGAAAAAGATCCGACCAAGCGCTTCCGCGACGGCCACCACCTGCAAGAAGAGCTCAAGGCCTTCCAGCGCTCGCTGCCGTCGAAGCTGCTCGACAGCACGGGCAGCGAAGCGCCGGCGGTTGCAGCCCCTCCGCCACCCGCACCGTCGGCTGGCGTGCAGGAGTGGGGCACGCGCGCGGCGAACTTCCAGCGCACGCTGGCGCGCGCCTACCCGAACGGCCGTGTCCCGACCGAGCTGCAAGCGGCGATGGACTCGGTCTGGGAGATGGCCTCGCGTGCCTCGCGGCTCGAAGGCGAGCTGGCGAGCCAATCGCGCAAGCTCGACGCAACCGAGCGCCGCGGCCGCGCACTGCGCGCCGAGCTCGGTCGCAAAGTGGAAGAGCTGGCGACCGAAGAATCGCGCGCGCTGCGCGAAGCAGGCGACTGGCGCGAGCGCGTGCGCGGCGTCGAACAGGAAGTTCGCACCGCACAGACCGAGCGTGAGCAGCACGATCGACGCGCGCGCGAGGCCGAGTCGAAAGGTGGCGACATCCGAGCATTGCGCCAGATCTTCGAAGCCTCGGGCGCGGCGCGAGCCAAGCACGAGTCCAGCCAGCGCCACGTCGAGAGCAACGTCGCGCACGCCCTACGTCACGAAGCGCACGCCGCCGCGCTACGCAAACAAATCGACGAGCTTCGCAGCCAGCTCCAGCGCTACTCGGACGCGCTCGAGAACGACCTCATCACCGGCCGCGACCGCATCGCCGCCAAGGTCAAAGAAGCGCTCGGCTACGAGCAACGCTTCGGCGAAGCGTCACAGACCCTGGTCAAACACCTGCGCGAGAGGCCCGAGTGCCGCGACTTGATCGAGGAGCTCGTGTCCAAGGACCGCACCACACAGCTCCCGGCCGAGCGCCGCTCCACGCGCCTCTCCGAGCCGACCACCGACCCCACGCCCTCGCGCAGCAGCGCCGACTGACGGCGCATATTGCGGCCGTGTGCGACTCCGCTATAGTGCGCGCCGCCGGCCGAGTGGCGGAATAGGCAGACGCGCCGGACTCAAAATCCGGTGTCCGCAAGGACGTGTCGGTTCGACCCCGACCTCGGCTACCGAGTTGGAATCATGACGCCAAGCCCGACTCCGGCCACGGCGTCAAGGCAGGTCCATTGCGGCTTTCAGCCCCTCGACCACTGCGGTGAGCAGGGGAGCCGGAAGCGCGCCGACCTGTTGCGCGAGCTTGCCGCGATCGAGCGTGGTGACCTGGTGACAGAGCGCCACGCTCTCCTTGGGTAGGCCGGCGCTCCCGCGCGGAACGGCTACCGCGGTGGGCCCGCGTCCCGCCTGTCGCGCCGACGTCGAGAGCGGCACCACGATGATGGAGCGCCAGCTCGCGGTTCGGTTGAAGGCGTCGTGCGATACGACCACGACCGGACGCCGGCCGCGTTGCTCCGAGCCGGATCGCGGCGAGAGATCGGCCCACCACACTTCACCCCGCTTCACGCGTCCTCTTCGTCGTCGAGCAGGCGTTGCACTGCGGCGCGCTCGAGCTGCGGGTCCAGATCGGCTGCCGTTCCCGCCCCCGCCGCCGCGTACGTGGCGATGGCTTCGTGCAGCGCGATCCGGCGCCTGCGGCGCAGGAACGACTCGATCGCCTCCCGCGCGAGCGCGGTCGCCGGCTTTCCCGCTCTTTGGGCCTCACTGCGAAGGGCCTCGTGCACTTTGCTCGGCAGCGGGACGTGGAAATTGCGAGCCACGGATCTCATGGCATTAAATCTGCCACATCCCTCTGGCATGCGCCATGACCGGAACCCAGTCCGGGGAAGAAGTCCAGGCTACCGCTACTACGGCGACGAGCTACGGCTGCGACTGAACGTGCTTCACCCACTTGTCGACTTCGCGATCGATCGCGAGCGTGGCGGGCTTGACGAACGGCCTGAGCAACAGCGGGACATCGAGCTCGAGCTCGAGGCTGCGGTCGGCGATGCGGAAGGTGCCTTGAAAGTGCCTGCCGCGCATCGTGAAGTCGACGCGGGCTCGGTCCTCGTCGAGCCATTGCAGCTTGGGCTCGTACTTCGTGAGGCGTTGCGAGTAGCTCGCCCACGCGGCTTCGACGGCGCGTTTCGCGTCGGCCTTGGTGAGAGGATGCTGCACGACGTGTTTCACGCCGGGGAGCGTACTGCACCCCAGTGTCGGTGTGCAGAACAAACGAAAGTGTGTCAGCGTCAAAAGCTGAGTGAGCTCCGAAGATCGCGAGAACATCGAACGCTTGCTCGCTGACCCGGAAGCTCGGGCGCGACTGCTCGAGGTCTTCGAAGAGCTGGTGATCGAGCAGCCGCGCCAGCGCTTTTGGCGCCGCGCGGTCCCCATTCTGGCGAGCCTCGGTGCCGCGAGCGCGACGGCTCTGGCGTTTCTGGTCCCGTCTTTGGAGGATCAGTGGGATCGCTGGAAGGCGCGGAGCGTGGTCGATGCCTATGCCGAGGTCGGGCACAGGCTGATGGACGAGCAGCACTTTGCGGAGGCCGCCACGGCTTTCGAAAAGGCCGAGGAGCTCGCCGACAATCAACGCATCGACATCGAGGAACAGCGCTTGCGCGCGCACACGAGCGAAGTGCTCGCCGACACGTCGTGGCGGGGAGCGAATCCGTCCGGCCTCGACGAAGCGAGCTTCGTCATTCTGGAGCAGCTCGAAAAGGACCATGCCAGCGCGAGCGCCCGCGCGGACACGCTGAGCCACCATGGGCTCTTTGTGGTGAGCCAAGGGCGAGACCAGCGCGCGGAGCAATTGTTTCGCGCGGCGGTCGCGCTCGACCCGAACGCGGTCGACGCGCGCGTCAACCTCGCCACCTTGCTTGCCGATGGCAAGCGCACGCGTGAAGCCGAAGCGGAGTACCGCAAGGCGCTCAGCATCGATGAAGAGGACGTCGAGGCGCGGTATAATCTCGCGCTGCTGCTCGAGGACGCGAACCGCCTGCCGGAAGCGCTCTCCGAGCTGCGCCGCAGCGTGGAGCTCGCCGCGGACGATGGCGACGCTCTTCAGGCGCTGGCGCGCGTGCTCGATCGGACGGGTCAACCGGCGGCGGCGTCGGAGGTCCGAAGTCGGGCCGCGCGACTCGACCCGTCGGAGCCAGTCCCGAGCGGAGCAGGCGATCAGGGCTGAGCTCGGCGCAAGTCAGGTCGGCTCGTCGTCGCCTTCTTCTTCGGTTTCTTCCTCTGCCTGCTCTTCGCCCTCGACGCCATCGTCATCGACGCTCTCGCCCTGCGCGTCTTCCTCTTCTTCTGCGTCTTCTTCCTCGGCCATCGTGTCGGTCTCGGACACGCGCTCCTCCGGAGCGTCCTCGCCAGGCGCGTCGTCCGCGCCCTCCACAGCAGGGGCCTGCACCTCGTGCTGGTCTTGGGCGCTGCCAGCAAGCGACGCGAACCAGCCGCCACGTCGAAGGAGCTCCGCGGGCGTTCCTTGCTCGATGATCTTGCCGGCCTCGAGGACCAGCACGCGATCGGCATCGCGAACCATCGAGTACCGGTGCGCGATGACCAGCGTGGTGGCGTTTCTGCTCAGCGCGTCGAGCGCGCTCTTGACCTCGACCTCGGTCGCATAGTCGAGGTTCGCCGTGGCTTCATCGAGCACGAGTATGCGGGGCTTGGCCACGAGCACGCGGGCGATCTGGAGCCGCTGGCGCTCGCCCGTCGACAGCCCAACCCCTCGCTCCCCGATCTCGGCCTCGAGCCCGTGCGGAAGCCGGTCGATGGTCCGGCGTAGGCCGGCTGCCATGGCCGCAGCGTGCACTTCTTCGTCGGTCGCGTCGGGGCGCTTGTAGCGAATGTTGAACGCGAGCGTCCCCTGAAAAACCGCACCGTCCGCCGCCACGACGCCGATCGCGGCACGCACGGATGACGGATCGAGCTTGGCCAACGGTTGACCGTCGATCGTGATCTCTCCCTCTGCCGGTCGATACAGGCCCAGGAGCAGGTCTGCGGTCGTGGTCTTCCCTCCGCCCGAAGGCCCGACCAGAGCCGTGACCGTCCTCGGCTCGAGCACGAAGCTGACCCCTGCCAACACTTCGCGCTCGGGCACGTAGCCGAATCGCACGCCGTGAAACTCGACGCGACCGGGCCCCGGTGCGAGCTTCGCGCCGGCCGATTCTTCGGTGCCGGTCTCGAGCAATCGCGCCGCGCGTGCGACCGAGACCAAGTGTTCTTGCACCGTAGTCGCGAGGCTCGTGAGATCGTCGATCGGATCGTAGACGCGGCCGACGTACGACACGAACATCACCACGTCGCCGGGCGTGAGCTCGTGCTTGAGCACGAGCCAACCACCCACGCCCAAGATCAGCGCTTCGCTGATTTGCGTCAGAAAACCTTGCCAGTTGGTGAAGCGATTTTCGAGTCGGTTGCGCTCGAGGTACGCGCGATAGGCGCTTTGACTGATGGCCTTGAGCCTCTCCACCTCGCGGTCTTCGGCGCCCGACAACTTGACGGTCTTGATCGCCCCGACCTTCTCCTGAATCTGCGCCGAGACGTCGTCCCACTGCTCGTAATACTCGCTCGCCGTCTTCTCCAGTCGCTTCGTCGAAAGTCGTGCCAAGAGAAGATAGGGCGGCACCGTGCCGAGCGCGATGCACGTGAGCATCACGTTCTGCGTCAACATCACGATCATCATGCCGACGAGCGAGATGGTGTGCGGGATCAGATCCTCTACGAAAGCTCCCACCAACGGCCCGACTTGGTCGGACTGGTCGATGCGCTTGGCGATGGCCCCCGTCGATCGCTTGCTGAAGAACGCCAGCGGCAAACGCAACACGTGCTCGAAGGTTCGGTAAATGAAGTTCTCTTCTATTCCGCTGATCGTCGCCGAGGCCACGTTGTTCGCCGACAGCGAGAAGATGCGCGACGTAGCCGTCGTGAGCGAGAGCAACACCACCGCCCAGAGCAGCGTCTTGAGCGCTTGGTCGGGGGTACGCGCCGCCACCTTTCCGTGCCCGTGCGCTTTGCTGGTGTCGGCATTTTCGTGCTCGGGCGCGCCGGCGCTCTCGTACGCATTTCGGACGAAAAGGCCCGCGATGTCGTCGATGGCGTTGCGATAGATCAGAGGCTCCACGAGACTTGCGCCCGCGCTGAGCGCCGCCAACAGGATCACGATGGCAAAACGCCCCCGACTGGCGCGTAACGGATCCGTCAATACGCGCCACACCAAAGATCGCGTCTCTACGCTCACGTCAGCCCTCTGTTTCTTGGTCTTGCACGAGCGACACGCTGGAAATCGTAGACGCTGCCGATTCTCAGCAGCCGTGTGAGCCCGTCCAGCGCCTCCATCGATGATCGCGCCAGCTCGGGATCGGCGAGGTCTCGGGGCGTGAGCCGGTCGCGGTAGTGCTTCTCGACCCAGGCCGTGAGCGCGATCGAAAGGGCTGGGCTCCAGAAGACGTTGGCGCGCACGCTCTGACGCTCGGCAGCGGTGAGGCGAACCCGAAGGCGTAGGCAAGCAGGGCCGCCGCCGTTGCGCATGGACTGACGAAGGTCGAGGAAGTGCACCGCGTCGACCTGATTGTCCGCGAGCGAGCACACCCGTTCGAGGAAGGTTCTGCAAGCCGCCGTGCGTGCGGATTCCTCGGGAGCGACGATGGCCATCTTGCCGTTCGGGAAGGTCAAGATCTGCGAGTTGAACGGGTACGCTCGGACGGCGGCTCGAAGTGGGAGCGCGCGCTTCTTGGCGAGCACGCAGCGGAATCGTGGCCCGAGCGCGCGACGCAGCGCCTTCAGCAAGTCGTCGACTCCGACGAAGGCCGCCTGATGGAGCATGAGGAAGTCGTCGTTCGCAACGGCCAGCACGTCGGTGTGGAACGCGCCTGCATCGATGCCGGCGGGCATCTGCTGAGGGAAGAAGCAGCGCCGCTCGTCCAAGCGGTGCAGCCGTGCGACGGCACGCGAGGCTTCGTACGTTTGGCGCGCAGGAAACCGCTTCGGCAACGCGCCGCGCGCACTGGCGCGCCGACCCCATGCAAAGATATGCACCGCGGGCCGGCCCGGCACTTCGAGGCGGAGATGATTGGCAGCGCCCTCGTCGCCGAACTGGCCACCCCCGGGAAGTGGCTGATGAACGGCGAAGCGGCTCTCGTCGGCGAAGATCGCGCGCAAGACCGCGTGTGTGGTGTCCGCCTCGATCGAGCGGTGGAACATCGCCTCGAGATTCGCGGGTGTGATGTGAACGCGGCCGTCTTCGGTGTCGGCCGAGGGCGCAACCGTGGCGGCGTTGGCGGTCCACATGGCCGATGCGCTCGAGCAACTGCGGAGCAGATGGCCCCCGTCCCACTTCGCAGCCTTGGAAAGCACCTGCTCGTCGCTTCCCGAAAAGCCCAACCGGCGAAGCATGACCAGCGACGGCCGCGGCTGAGGCGGCAATACCGCTTGGGCGACGCCGAGGGCAGCCACGAAGCGCATCTTGGCCAACCCTTGAAGCGCCGCCTCTTTGGGATTCGATCGCCTCCCCGTGTTGGCGGTCGCGGCTCGGTTGCCCAGAGGCAAACCACCGTAGTTGTGCGTCGGGCCGACGATCCCGTCGAAGTTGACCTCACGGCTCGCGGCGGGGTCGGTCATGCGCCGCCGAGTTTGGCTGGAGCGAGGCGCCTCCTGCAAGTCTCGAGCTCAGGGCGACTTGTCGTAGACGCGCACGTAGTCGATCAGCATGCGTTGTGGGAACGTGCTCGTGCTGTCGGGATTGCCTGGCCACTGGCCGCCCACCGCGACGTTCAAGAGGATGAAGAAGGGGTGGTCGTAGACCCACTTCGCGCCCTTCGGAAGGTCGGCGGGGGTGCGGGTCTCGTAGAGGTTGCCATCGACGTAGAAGCGGATCGCGCTCGACTCCCATTCGACGGCGAACACGTGATAGGCATCCGCGAAGCGAGCGTTGCCGGCCAACGTGAACGGTGCGCCGAGCGCGTTGCCGCCCGAATAACCCGGCCCGTGGATCGTGCCGTGGACCTTGGTCGGCTCCTTGCCGATGTTCTCCATGATGTCGATCTCGCCACACGTGGGCCAGCTCGCGCTGCCGATGTCGTTGCCGAGCATCCAGAACGCGGGCCAGATGCCTTGGCCGGCCGGAATCTGAATGCGCGCTTCGAAGCGACCATACGTGTGCTCGAACTTGGCTTGGGTCTTGAGCCGGGCGGACGTGTAGTCGCGGCCCATGTACGCTTCGGAGCGCGCGGTGATCACGAGCGAGCCCTTGCCGTCGAGCGAGGCGTTCTCGGGCCGGTCGGTGTAGAACTCGAGCTCGTTGTTGCCCCAACCAGTGCCACCGGTTTCGGGCACCCAGTACGCGGGATCAGGTTTCTGGTCGGCGGCGCCGTCGAACTCGTCGTTCCACACCAGCGTCCAGCCGGGGATGCTCGTGCTGGCGTCGGATGGAGGCACCCCGGCGTCGCGGCCCGAGTCGGCAGCCGGTGCGCTCGCGTCGTGGCCGGCGTCGACGGCGGAAGCGCCACCACCCGACCTGCCACCAGTGCCACCCGCCTTCGAGCCGGCGGTGCCGCCATCGCTTCCCGCAACACCGCCGCCTCCTCCGAGACCGCGCGGCGCGGCCGCTCCGCTGCCCGAGGTTGCGGCGGCCGCTCCGGCGCCGCCAGAGCTCGGCCGATGTGAGCTGGAGTGACTGCAGCCCCCGCACACGGCAAGGCACAGGACGATTCCGACTCGCAAGCGGTCGCGCATGCAAGCGCAGTGGACCACGACCACGCATCGCGCGACAATGCCCACGCAACTCTTCGGGGTACCCAGTTCTCCGGGGCGCGGAGGAGAGCCTGATGACGACGACGATCAAGGCAGCCGCGGCGCAGCTCGCGCCTGTATTCATGGACCGGGAGCGCACGGTCGCCAAAGCGTGCTCGGTCATCGCCGAGGCCGCTCGGGCGGGCGCAGAGCTGGTCGCGTTTCCGGAAGCCTTCATCCCGGGCTATCCGTACTTCGCGCTCGTATTGCCACCGACCAAGATCAACCCCTTCATGCGCACGCTCTATGCGCAAGCCGTCGAGATCCCGAGCCCCGCGACCGACGCGCTGTGCGCTGCGGCCAAACAGGCCGGCGTCTACGTGGTGATGGGCCTCCACGAACGCGAGGGCGGGACGCTCTACAACAGCCAGCTCTTCCTCGGGCCCGACGGCAGCATTCTCGGCCGCCGGCGCAAGCTCGTTCCCACCTCGCACGAGCGCTTGGTGTGGGGCCGGGGTGATGGCTCAGACCTCGTGCTCTTCGACACGAAGCTCGGCAAGCTCGGCGGCCTCATCTGCTACGAGCACGCGAATGCCCTGTTTCGATATGCATTGCAAGGGCGCGGCGAGCAGCTCCACGTCGCGAACTGGCCCGGCGGCATCCCTTCGATGAACCGCATCATCGACGCCGCGGTGCGGCACTACGCGTTCGAGGCCGGGTGTTTCGTGATCAGCGTCACGGGCGTGCTCACACAAGCGGCGCTCGCCGAGCTGCCCGCAGAGGTCCGCGACGAGCTCGAGCCCGGCGGCGGGTGCTCGACCATCATCGCCCCGCGCGGGGACTACCTCGCGGGCCCGATGGAAGAAGGCGAGGGTCTGCTCTACGCGGACCTCGACTTTGGCCTGATCGACCGGATCAAGAGCATCGTCGACACCGCCGGACACTACGCGCGGCCGGACGTGGTGCGCCTCGTGCTCGATCCCACGCGCCGCAAGCCCGTGGAGATCGATGACGCGGGCTGAAAGCCCACAGCGCGCTCTTGCGTCGCGTTAGGGTTGCCTTCAAGATCCCGCCCCATGAGCAAGCTCAGCGATTTCTTGGGGAAACACAAGATCGACCCCCGCCGCGTGATCTCGGCGTCCAAGGCGCTGGAAGCGCTGCAGCCCGAGGACCGCAAGGTTCGGCTGGCGCGCGAGCAGGCCAAGGCCGGCGACGAAACCAAGAAGGAGCTGGCGGCCAAAAAGCAGCGCTCCGGTCGGCCCGTGACCATGCCCACGCTGAACAAGGCGCTCGCGGGCAAGCCTCTGCGGCGGCGCGCGAAGGCACGCGTCGCGCGCGCGGTCAATGCGGTGCTCGCTCGCAAGACCAAGGGCGAGGCCAAGGCCGCCGACCTGTTCTGACGTTCGGCCGCAATGGACTCGAAGCCGCCGCTCGCGAACGCCGCCCGCTTCGGCACTGCGGCCGACCGGGTTGCGGTGGTGGTGAACGGCCGCGCCAAGCAGGTCACCGAAGAGCTGGTCGAAACCCTCGACCAGATCGTGCAGAGCGGCGATCTGTTCGTGTCGCGCAGTCTCGAAGAGGGCAAGGAGATCGCGCGCATCATCGTGGAGCGCGGCTACCCCACGGTGCTCACCGGCGGGGGCGACGGCACGTTCGTGCAGATGGTGTCGTGGATCGTGCAAGTCGCCGACGAGCTCGGCCGCGCGCTGCCACGCTTCGGCCTGCTCAAGCTCGGCACGGGCAACGCGCTCGCGTGGGTGCTCGGAGCGCAGTATCGACGCGGTCGCGGGGTGGTCGCGGATCTGGCGCGGCTGCGCAGCGAGGGCGGCAGCAGCACGCTGCGTATGATCGAAGTCGAGGACATGCTCACGCCGTTCGGCGGGCTCGGCGCGGACGCAATCGCGCTCGAGCACCACCGCGCCACGAAGCAACTCTTCGAGCGCACCCCCGTGCTCAAACATTTCGCGAACGGGGTAATCACCTACAGCGTGTCGCTGCTCGGCCGCTCGGTGCCACGCTTCCTGTTGGCACCGGCGCCCAGGTTCCGGGTGGTGAACGAGGGCGAGCCGGCTGTCATGCTCGGCCAGGACGGGCAACCCGTGGGCCGCGAGATCGGCCCGGGTGAGGTTCTCTACGAGGGCCCTGCGTACATCATGGCCTTCAGCACGATTCCGTACTGGGGCTTCGGTGCGCGAATCTTCCCGTATGCCGAGGAGCGCGCGGATCGCTTCGACTTGCGCGTGGTGAGCTTCGGGTCGATCGAGGCGGTCACGCACGTGCGCTCGATCTGGCGCGGCAGCCACCACAGCGACCGCCTGCACGACTTCCTGGTGGAGCGCGTGCGCATCGAGTGCGAAAAACCAACGCCGCTGCAGATCGGCGGCGACGTCGTCGGCATGCGGCAGCTCGTGCGCGCGAGCTTGTCCAAGCGCCAGATACGCGTGGTGGACTACTACGCACCGCCGCCGGTGGAGTAACGCGGATTCAAGCAGGATCCTGCTGGGCGGCTTCTCGTGTCCGGGCGTCTGGGCGGGGACCGCGCAGCTTGCATTTGCGGCGGTCGGGGCGAGACGGCACGCGCGCCGCGCAAGCTGCGCTCTCACGCGCGTGCCAGACGAGTGATCTCCCGGATGCGTCTGTCACGCGCGTACGCCCCCGCCCAAACCCCCGACCACGAGAAGCCTTGCGTCAGTGCCAAGCCCGCTCCGGCCCTGTCACTTCCGGCTCGCTTCAACTCGGTGCCGAGCACGCTCCAATCCGCCCTCCGCATCGAGCTTTACTCCGAAACGCTGATAGACGGTGGACATCAACTCCTTCGCCTTGACGAGATTGGCAACCAGTTCCCGAGAGGTCTGTCGCCAGGATCGGATCTCTTTGCAGAGGTTCTCCTCTGAGTTCGACGCGAGCAAGTCCGAGGGGATGAGGACGAGATC
>JBIOJD010000053.1:0-14450 GCA_044450485.1 Polyangiales bacterium
GCACCTGTCCACGCCCCTCACCAACAACATGGGGCTCAAGACTGCGCTCGGCTACGACGCAGACACCAGCGCCAAGTATCTACGCAACTCGAACTTGCACGACCCGTTCGCCGACTGGAAGCACGCGCGCAATTTCTACTACGATGTCCGCAAGCCGATCCTCGCGGCGATCCTGCTGCTCTTCTGCGTGATGCTTGCCCGCGCATCCGATCGCGAGCCGGACTGGGTCGCAGCCTGCCTCGGCACCGGCCTGATCGCGATGGCCTCGGAGCTGACGTGTTACTATTACTGTTTCCTGCTCGCCTACGGGCTGATGTGGGAAAGGCGCAAGCTACCCGGGGTCCTGGCCACGGCGCTGGCAGGCCTCACCTGCCTCTTGTCGATCGTCATCGAGTGGAACGATGATCACTTCGCGGGCATGAGTCTCGCGACCTCGATCGTGATCGTCGGTGTGACTGCACTGATCGGTTTCGGCCCTCGCACGCGAACCGTGCGTGAACCACGGACGGCCCGCACGGAAAGAACCTCTTCGTTGCCCCCGCAGAGCGCGGACGAAGCGGCGGCGCCGCTGGCCTGAGGCCCCTCAGGCCAGTGGTCTCGGAGCCCGCGACGGATAGGAGCCGAGCACCTTGAGGAAGCTCGTGTGCGCGCGCATCGCGGCGAGCGCCTGCTTCACAGGCTCGCTCTCCAGATTGCCCTCGAAGTCGACATAGAAGATGTACTCGAACGGCGACTGCAGCCGCGGCCGCGACTCGAGCTTGGTCAGGTTGAGGCCGCGGTCGGCCAGCACGTTGAGACATCGCACGAGCGCGCCCTGCTCGTGACGCGTGGAGAAGATGAGCGAGGTCTTGCACGGAATGCGCTCGTCGAGCTGCAGCGGCGAGCGCGCGACCACCATGAAGCGCGTGAAGTTGTCTTTTTGGCTCTCGACGTTGCGCGCAACCACCTCGAGCCCGTAGAGCTTGGCAGCGCGCTCGCTCGCGATCGCGGCCTGGCTCTCATCGCCTTCGTCGCGCACCTTCTTCACGCTCATCGCGGTGTCGGTGAACGCGAGCACCGCGCAGTCGCGCAAACCGGCGAGGAACGTCGAGCATTGGGCGAGCGCCTGCGGATGAGAGTACACGCGGCGGATCTGCTCGAGCTTGCTGCCCGGCAACCCGACCAGACAGTGCTCCACGCGCAGCACCTCTTCGCCCACGACCGACAGCGTGGTCTGCGCGAGCAAGTCGTAGGCCTCGTTGATCGAGCCTGCCGTGGTGTTCTCCACCGGCAGCATGCCGTAGTCCGCATCGCCGTGCGCCACGGCCTCGAGCATTGCCAGGAAGCTGTCGCAGCCCCGGGTCTCGATCTCGCCTTGCCAGCCGCCAAAGTGCTGCTCGGCCGCGATCTGGCTGTACGCCCCGTCCGCGCCCTGGAACGCGACCACCGCGCGCTTGGCCTGCTTGCGCTGCGCGTTCTGTTGATCGAGCACGTGGTGCTGCTGCGAGCGCAGCGCGTGCTCGAACAGCTCGCGAAACACTCGGCGCACGAGGTATCCGCTCAGCCCGCGCTTCTGCGCCAGCGCGCTGAGGTGCGCGAGGTGCGCCTCCTCGCGCGCCGGATCGTAGAGCGGAGCCGCCGCGTCCGCCTTCGCAGCCGCCAGCCCCGAGATCACGCGCTGCCGCTGCGCGATCTCGTCGACGATGCGGTCGTCGATCGCATCGAGCTCGTCCCGCAAGCGCTGCAGCGCATCCCGCGACATGCCCAGAACCGTAGCACGAAAGTCGGGGGGCTCGACCGCGGCGTACCAGGGCCTCTAGGCATGTCGCGCACCGAGACGATTCAGTTGGGCCGGGCTTTCGAGTAGCATCCGAGACATGAGGCCGTCGGCGCTGCGGACACGCGAGATGGCGCTTTGCTTGCTGCTCGTCGGAGGCTGCACGCACTACCCCGACATCCGCGGTGACAACGCTGCAGCGCGCGCCTGGGCAGAGTCCGAGCAGAAGCACGAAGAAGAAGAGCGCAATCGCACGCGGTCAGAACAAGCGGCCGACGAGAAAGCGATACCGGACCAAGACCGAGCCGTCTTGCCGCCCGCACCGCCGCCGCCCGCGCCGGCTCGCAAGTAGCGCTTCTGCGAGCGTCGAGCCGTCAAGCGTCAGCCAGGTCGAGCGATCGGATGCAACTCAGTGCACCGTGAAGCTCAGCGCTGCCATCGCCGCGAGCACGTAGCGGCTCGTGTCGGCGCCGCCTGATGGATTTGCCGCCACGCCCGACATCAGTGACAGCGATGCGCCGAGCGTCGTGCGGCGCGAGAGCCAGAACTGCTTGCCGAGCGCCAGGTGCGCGCCAACACCGATGCGGCTTTGTTCCGCTTTGGGGATCTCCACGTCGAGGTGGACTGCGCTGCCTTGCACGCTCGAGCGCGACATGCCGATCGACGCGGACAGGTAGACGTTGGCGGGCATCAGCCAGTAGGTGAGGCCGCCGCCGAGGAACACCGCGCTGAATGCGGTGTCGGTGAGCGTGCCGTGCTCGGCGCTCGCGGAGCGGGCGAGCACGAGGTCCATGTCGAGCGCGAGGTTCTCGCTCACGATCGCGCCGAGCGCGAAGTCGAAGCCGAAGCCGATGCCGCGCGTGCTGCCCGAGCCCTTCGCGCCGACGTCTTGGAAGCCGTAGAGGAGCGCCGGCCCTACGAGCGCACGCGCCTGCACGCCGAGGTGGCGCGCGGAGTCTGAATCGCTCGCACGCGCCGTAACGAGCGCGACGAGCGAAGAGCCGGCGAACGCCAACACGGCGAGAAACCCACGATGCATGTGTGCTGCCCCAACTGGCTGCAATCCGCCTGCGCGAGGGCGCCCCATCCTAACCGACGCGACCGTGCTCGCGGCCGAGCGACACGAAAATCGCAATGAAAACCAGCGGATAGGGGCCCGGCGTTGAGCGCAAGCGACGCGCAATCGCACCCGCCACTTCGCAGAATTGCGCCTGCGCAACACCTCCGTCTTCGACCTTCGGTAGTCTCAGCTTCGGCTCATTCGCAACTGACCTAACCCGGACCTCGCCGGGGCATCGGGGCAAAAGAAGCCCCGGCGGGGTCCTCCCTCCCAGACGCAGCAGCGACTTCAACTGCTCACAAGCGCCGGGGTGGAGAGCACGAGCTTGCCGACGCTGCGGCGCGCGGACAGCTCGCCGAGCGCCTTGGCAGCTTCGGCCAAACCGTAGCGCGCGTCCACGAGTGGACGCAGCGCGCCCTCTGCATACAGCTCGAACAAGCGGCTCGATGCCGCGCGCAAGGTCGCTGCTTCGTGCGCGGTGTAGCCGCCGAGGTTCAGGCCCACGATCGAGATGTGCTTGAGCATCACGCGGTTGAGCTTCACGGCAGGGATGTCGCCCGACGAAAAGCCAATCACGAGCAAGCGCCCGCCCCACGCGATGCATTTCAACGACTGTTCGAAGATCTCGCCGCCGACCGAATCGTAGATCACGTCGGCGCCGCGGCCTGCGGTGAGCTCGCGCACGCGGTCGGCCCAGCCCGCCTGCCGCGTGTTGACGATCTCGTGCGCGCCGCGTTGCTTGCACAGCTCGAGCTTGTCGTCGGAGCTCGCGCCTGCGATCACGTGACCGCCGAGCGCGACGCCGAGCTCGACCGCTGCCAGCCCCACGCCTCCGGCTGCCGCGTGCACGAGCAAACTGTCGCCCGGACGGAGCTTCGCACGATCGTGCAGCGCGAGGTACGCGGTCTGGTAGGCCACGCCGAGCGCGCACGCGTCCTCGAACGGCATTCCGTCAGGCATCGCTTGCACGCGACGCGCATCGGCCGCGACGCGCGTGGCGTAGCCGCCGTAGCCGAGCTGCGCCGCGACGCGCTGTCCGGGCAAGAAGCCCGAAACGCCCGCGCCGAGCGCGTACACGCGGCCGGCCACCTCGCTGCCTGGCGAGAACGGCAGGGCCGGACGCAACTGGTACGTGCCGCGACACAGCAGCAGATCCGCGAAATTGCAGCCGCAGGCCGCGACCTCGATGCCCACCTGACCCGGTCCCACCTCTGGGTCGGGAAGCTCGACGAGCTCGAGCCCCTCCGGCTCCCCGAGCGCTCGCATGACCATGGCCCGCATCGGGGCCTAAATAACCCATCGTTTGGCCGCAGTCACGGCAGGCAGGCTTGGTTCGCGACCGGGGATTTGGTAGAGCCGTCTGATGCACGAAGCTCTGCAGCGGCTCAAGGCGCAACCGCGGCACGTGGTGGTGGTGTGTGGTGGCGCGGTGTCGGGCTCCGAGACGGCGGCGTATTGTGCCGCCCGCGGCGTCACCGCCATCGTGCTCGAGCAGAACCTCCGCCCTTACGGCAAGATCGAAGACGGCCTGCCGCGCTGGCACGACAAGCTGCGCGCCAAGGAGTACGAGCGCATCGACCAGAACCTCGGGTTGCCGGACGTGTACTTCGTGCCCTCGACCAAGCTCGGCATCGATTTGCCGTTCGAGGAAGTCGCGCGGAGCTGGAGCCCGAGCGCGGTCCTGCTCGCAAACGGCGCATGGCGCGACCGGCCGCTGCCTGTGCCTGGTGCCGAGCAGTACGCGGGCAAGGGGCTCGTGTACCAGAACCCGTTCGTCTACTGGTTCAACCACTACGAAGAGCCGGGCTACGACGGCCCTCGCTTCGAGGTGAAAGACGACGCGATCGTGGTCGGCGGCGGGCTCGCTTCGGTCGACGTGGTCAAGATCATCAACATCGAGCTGTACCGCGCGGCGCTGCGCAACCGCGGCATCTCGGTGCCGGTCGTGGAGATCGAGCACAAGGGCATCACGGCGACGTTGCAGCAGCATGGGGTCGACCCCGCGTCGCTCGGGGTGCTCGGCTGCACGCTCTACTACCGCAGGCGCATCAAGGACATGCCGCTCGCGTTCGCCAAGAGCGGCGCGACGCCGGAGCAGCTCGCCAAGACCGAGGCGGTGCGCGAGAAGATGGTGGCAATATTGGCCGAGAAATTCAGGGTGCGGGTCGCCGACTGCGAGCTGCCGGTGGCGCCGATCGTCGAAGACGGGCGGCTCGTGGGCCTGACCTTCCGCCGCACCGAGCAACGAGGCGGCAAGCTGGTCGAGCTGCCGGGCAGCGAGCACGACGTGCGCTCGCCACTGGTCGTGAGCTCGATCGGCAGCGTGCCCGAACCGATCGCGGGCGTGCCGACCTCCGGCGAGCTCTACGATTACGCGAGCTGGGAGACCGGTGCGCTGCGCGGGCTCGCGGGCGTGTTCGGGCTCGGCAACGTGCTGACCGGCAAGGGCAACATCCGCGACAGCCGCGACAACGCCCAAGAGATCTCCGAGCTCGTGATCCGCGATTATCTCGGCTTGCAAGACGAGAGCACCGAAGCGCGGGGCTTGGCGATGGTCGCGGGCTCGCATCAGGCCGCACAGGTGGCCGCCAAGAACGTGGTCGAGAGCGCGATCCGCCGCGCCAAGGTTTCGGTCGAGCGCTTGCAGCAGATCGCGAACGCGAT
The DNA here is from genome assembly GCA_044450485.1 of Polyangiales bacterium. GTDB lineage: Bacteria > Myxococcota_A > Polyangia > Polyangiales > JAFGIB01 > CAVZVA01. The sequence continues at coordinate 5,481 of JBIOJD010000053.1, forward strand.
CGATCGGCGCTGGCAAGCGACCGGCTACGGTGGAGACTACGCGGCGTGGATCGGCCGCCACCGGCCGCTCGCATAGTGAGCGTGTGCCCTCCTCGGTGACGGACTCGAGCGCGAACGTCGGGCAGATCCTGCGGAACGCGGTCGCGCGCTGGCCCGACCGCACCGCCGCGATCGACGTGGGTCGAGCGGGCGATGCAGCGCGCGAGCTCACGTTCGCGGAGCTCGAGGCACGCGCACGAAGCGTGGCGGCGTGGCTCGCACAACACGGCATGGGTCGCGGCCAGAGCGTGGCACTGATCGGCGAAAACAGCGCCGAGCTCGTGAGCGCGTGGTTCGGCATCGTGTACGCGGGCTGCGCCGTGGTGCCGATCCCGGTGTTGTCGGCGCCGCCCGAGCTGCGCTTTCGCGTCGAGCACGCGGGCTGCGGAGCCGTGCTCTTCGACGCGCGGCGGGCGGAGCTGGTGACGGAGGCGCTCGCTTCAGTGTCGCCAGAGCCGGCGCGGCTCGACCTCGCAACGATCACGGCGGCGAGAGACGCATCGACGGCAGCGGAGCCCGCCACGACCGCGCCGGGCGACGACGCGATGATCCTGTACACCTCCGGCACCATGGGCACCCCCAAGGGCGCGGTCATCAGTCACGCTGCGCTCGGGCTTCATACCGCGGCGCTCGCTCAGCACGCGCTGCGGCTGGCCGAGCACGACCGAGTGCTCGGGGTGCTGCCCCTCACTCACAGCTACGGCTGCCGCATGGTGATGCTCGCGAGCTTCTTTGCGGGTGCGCGTTGCGTGCTCGTGCCGCGCTTCGACGCGCCTCGCACACTAGGGCTGATGCACGAGCACGCGATCACCTGGGTGCCCGCGGTGCCGACCATGCTCGCCGCGTGGGCAGCCGAGCCACCCGGCCCTGTCCTGCCGGCGCTGCGCTGGTGCTTGTCGGCGGGCGCGCCGCTGCCCGACGAGATCGCGCTGCGCGCCGAGCGACGTCTCGGCGTGGAAGTGCGGCAAGGCTACGGCATGACCGAGGCCACGTTCTGCACGATCAACGCGCCGCCCGACGCACGCGTGCTCGGCAGCGTGGGCAAGCCCGTGGCTGGAGTCGAGCTGCGCGTGGTCGACGCCGCAGGCCACGAGCTCGCAGCGGGGACCTCGGGGGAAGTCGTCGTGCGTGGCCAGAACCTGATGAGCCGCTACCTGCACGATGCCGAAGCCACGGCAGCCGCACGCGCGGATGGCTTCTTCCACAGCGGCGACGTCGGTCGCGTCGACGCCGAGGGCCGGCTGTTCATCGTCGACCGCATCAAGGACCTGATCATCCGCGGCGGCTTCAACGTGTACCCCTCCGAGGTCGAAGCGGCGCTCGCCGCGCACCCGGACGTGCGAGACGTGGCCGTCGTCGGACGACCGGACGCGTATTACGGAGAAGAAGTCGTGGCCGTGGTTGTGCCACGCGACGGCGCCAGCCTCGAGGCCGCTGCGCTCGTCGAGTGGGCGCGGCCACGCATCGGCGCGACCAAGCTCCCGCGTGAGGTCGCATTCGTCACCGCGTTGCCGCTCGGCCCTTCGGGCAAAGTACAGAAACGCGAGCTGCGCGAAGCCTTGCTCTCGGGCCGCATCACGAGCACGCGTGTCGAGCCACCCCTCACTGCACCGAGATGAACGCGCAGAAGCCTGCGATGCAGGTGTTGGGGGGCTGGCCTGCCTCGGGCGGGCAGCAGTCTGCCGTGCTGGTGCAGCGCTCGTCGCGCTTGGCGCAGGCGTTCATCTTCGGCGGCGAGCATGTGCCCACGGCATCCGTGGCGAACTCGCCCGTGCCTTCGGGGAAGTTGCACGTGCCGCCGCAACAGTCGATGCCGCTCGTGCACGAGTCGCCGTCTTTCTTGCACGGGTCGAGCGCCGCGAACGCGCGATGGTTGCCGGCGCCGAATTCCTGGCCCGGCAGATAGAACGCCGGATGGCTCGGGTCGTACGCGTAGCTGCCGTCGGCCGCGATGTCGATCGCCGCACCCCAGAGCTGGCGCTGCAAGCCGAGGTTGCCGTAGTGGCGAATCGAGTCGAAGAACAACCAGAAATATCCTCCCGCCGCGATCGGCGCGATGGTCGGGAAGTACGTCTGGTGGAGCTCGTCCGGGAACGTCAGGTACGGCTTGTCGTTCGCTGCGTCGTCCGGCGTGTTGTAACCCATGGCCTTGGCCAGCACCGTGACCGTGCCGGTCGCGATGTCGACGATGTGCAGGTCGGAATTCGGACCCACGATCGGCAAGCTCGCGACCGACGCGAATGGGCCCGCGATCTGGGCCAAGCCCCCAGCGCCGACGAACGCACCGTTACCGGTGAAGTCGGCGCTGTCGGTGCGCACGAACACCAGCGCTTTGTCGTCGGGCAGGAAGAACGGCCAGCCGGGACGCAGCGTGCCGCTGTCGTGCGTGAGCATCTGGTAGTTGCTCGCCTTGTCCGTGTGCACGTCGTAGTCCATCACGGCCAAGCCGTGAGCGCTGTCGATCGCGAAGTCGTTGAACGCGAGCCGTGTGCCGTCGGGCGAGATGTTCGGCATGATCGCGCCGGTCGGCACGCCGCTGTTGGGCACGACTTGACCCGTGTTGCTGTCGTACAACGCCGAGTCTGCCGAGGTGCCGGGCGCCTGCGCGATGTCGGCGTGGCCCACTGGCGACGCGGTCGAGGTGGAAATGTACTTCGAGCCATCCGGGTAAAGCGCACCGAACGAAACGCGTTGCCCGGCCATCACGCCGGGCGGATTGGCCGTGCCACCGGCCATGAGCTGGTACGAGTCGCCACCGCTCACGAGCTCGATCTGCGACAGCATGCGCGAGCCGTCGGCGGAAATGACGTGGCACCCGTTGCACTCCATCGAGTTGAACAGCTCGACCTGGCCACCCGCCGGGATCCGCAGCACGTTGCCGCCCACCGCCGCACCCGGCAGCTTCGACGCGTAGCTGTTGTAGTAGATGGAGCCCTTGACCGTCGCTTGCGCGATGACGAAGTGCAGCGCGATCGGCCCGGCTACCGCGCCGCTGATGCGGGCGGTGAGCTCGAGCGTGAAGGGATCGCTCTTGCCGTTGGTCTGCTGCCCGGCCTTGACCCAAACGTCCTGCGGCAGCGCGAGCTGCGGTGCGCCGGTGGTCATGTCCGTGGCCGACTTGAGGACTCCCTTGTACTCGAAGAGCTGCGATTTGATGTGCACGTAGACTGCATCGGGCGTGCCGCCATCCCACATCAAGAGCGGAGCCTCGAGACCACGCGGGAACACAGTCCCGTCGTACGGGTACAAGAACTTCAACGAGCCGGGCGGCCCGCCGGCGATGAGCGCGGTCACGTCCGCAGCGTTCAATCCGGCTGGGTTGTCGGAGCCCGTCTGATCGATCGAAACAGGCATCCTCGATCCGCTGCTCGCGCCCGTGGTCGGCGTGGTGGCCATCATCTGCGGCTGGCTCGCGCCCGTGGGCTTGAGCTGCGTGGTCGCCCCGCCCGCGATGGCCCCCGAGGGATTGCTCGTATTCGTGGCGGGCGTCGAGCTGCCACCGGCTTGACCGCCGGAGCTCCGATCGCCACCACCGCTCGAATTTCCACTGCAAGCCGTGGCTGAGCACAGGCTCAGCAGCATCAAAACCTCGAAACGCATCGTATGACCTCCGCGGCTCGACCCCGCATGTGGCCGAGCCATCGGTAAACTGACTGGTCTATTGAGTGGATCTAAGCAGGCAAAACAGCCCAGGAACAGCGGCGCACTGAATTAGTCGCTGCAATCTCACGCGATTTACTGCCACGCGCGGCCAACAGGCTTACCCTTGGCGGCCACGGCATGACCCTTGGCGTGTGCGGTACATCGGTCGGAGGACTCACATGGTGCAAGCGCGAGCGATCGTGATCGAAGGCAAAGGCGATGTGGATGTGCTGCGGCTCGGCGAGCTGCAGGTGCGCGAGCCCGGGCCGGGCGAGATGCTGATCGAAGTGGCGGCCGCAGGCCTCAACCGCGCCGATACCTTACAGCGGCGCGGCTTCTATCCGGCACCGCCCGGCGCACCCGCAAACGTGCCTGGGCTCGAGTACGCAGGCACCGTCAGCAAGCTCGGCGAAGGCGTGCACGACTTCGCGCCCGGAGAGCGCGTGATGGGCATCGTCGCAGGCGGAGGGATGGCCACGCATCTCGTCGTGCATGCGCGCGAAGCGATCCGCGTGCCCGAGCGCTTGTCGTTGCAGCAAGCCGCGGCCGTGCCCGAGGTATTCCTGACGGCCTATGACGCGCTCTTCGCGCAAGCCGGGCTCGGGCTCGGGCAGACCGTGCTGGTACACGCGGTGGGCAGCGGCGTGGGCACCGCGGCTTTGCAGCTCGCGCTCGCGACCGGGGCACGGCCGATCGGCACTTCGCGCACCCAAGACAAGCTCGAGCGCTGCAAGGCGCTCGGCCTTCGCGACGGCCTGCTCGTGCCCGACAAGCGCTTTGCACCCGAGGTCATGCAGCGCACCGCAGGGCGCGGCGCAGACGTGATCCTCGACACGGTGGGCGCCGCATACCTGGCCGAGAATCTCGCTGCGCTCGCGAGCGGCGGCCGGCTGGTGCTCGTCGGTCTGTTGGGCGGCGCCACCGCTGAGCTGCCGCTCGGCGTGCTGCTCGCCAAGCGCGCGCGCGTGCTCGGCACGGTGCTGCGCTCCCGACCGCTGGAAGAAAAGGCCGCCCTCGCCCAAGCCTTCTCGCGCGACGTGCTGCCCTTGCTGCAAAGCGGTGCGCTCGAGCCGATCACCGATTGCGTGCTGCCGATGAGCGACATCGCAGAGGCGCACCGGCGGATGGAGAGCAACCAGAGCTTCGGCAAGATCGTGCTCGCGTGGTGAGCTTCACGCACTGAGCCGTGACGCGGCGCGGCGTCCGGGCGCGGCCGCGAGCACGGCGGCGGCGAGCAGCGCGATGCAGCATGCGACTGCGTACACGAGCGGAAAGCCGTGCTGTTGCGCGAGCCAGCCCCAACCGAGACTGCTCAGCGCGGTGCCGGCGTTGAACGCACCGTTGTAGAAGGCCATGCCGAAACCGCGGCGCGAGGACGGCACGGTCTCGAGCACGAGCGCGTTGAGCGTCGGGTACAAGAGCCCGTGCGCGGCGCCGAACACGAGGCCGTCGAGCCACAAGCGCGTCGGATCGAGGTGGCGCGTGAGCAGCGCCGACACCGCGTAGGCCACGCACATGAAGACCGCAACCCTGCGCCGGCCCAGACGATCGCCGAGTCCGCCGAGCAGCAAGCGACAGGCCACGGCCGAGACGGTGAACCCGAGAAAGAAGCCATGCACCTCGTGCGCGCCCAAGCTCAGTGCGTAGGGCTGCACGAACACGAACAGCGCGGCGAACACCGCGCCGATCAGCGCGGTCGCGCACAGGATCTGCGTGAGCGCGAGCCGGTCGAAGCGCTCCGCGGCGGCGCCGGCGTGGCTCGGATGACCAGCGCGCGCGGGCGCTGGCTGCAGGAAGAACGAAAGCGCAAGCGCTGTGCTGCCGAGCGCTACGCCGAGACCGAAAACCGCGTTCCAGCCGTAGTGAGTTGCGAGCGGTTCCGCGACAGACGTCGACACCGCGTTGGTGAGCACGTTGGCCGCGCCCAGCCAGCCGATCGCCTGACCGAGGCGCGAAGGTGGCGCCCAGTCCGCGAGGAGCGCCGCGTTGGCGTTGAACGCGAGCCCAAAGGCCGCGGCGATGCACCCTTGCAGCACGAAAATCGGCCAACCCACCGCGTGCACGTGCATGTAGCCGAGCGACACGATCACGACGAGCAGCGAGCCGGCTCGAAAGAACAACTTGCGGCCGAAGCGATCGATGCCCACGGCCGCGATCGGCACGAGCAAGACGCCTGCGACGCCACCGGCGGCGTTGGTGCGGCCGATCAGCTCCGGCCCCGCGCCGAGCGCGGTCGCGAGGAATTTCGGCGTGAGCAGATACAGCGACCAACCGAGCCCGAACACGATCTGCGCGACGATGATCGTCACCACCTCGGAGCTCACCCAGTGCTCGCGCTCGGCGAGCGGCTGTGCGACTTCGGGTCGGGCGTCGTGCATGTCGGCGGGCACCCCGTTGGGCCCTCGGGAAGCGTGTGTCTTAGCTTGGCGGAGCGTCTCGGTCGAGCTTCACGTGAGCGCGCCGCATGCGCGAGCGAGCGCGAGGTCGCACCGTCGGCCGGCGCTTGACAGCCCGAGCCACGGGGGCAACTGTGCGACGTACATGGATCCCACGAGGCTGTTCACGTCGCTCTTGGGGGGCATGCTGATCGGGCTCGCATCCGCAGGCGTGGTGATCGCGCAAGGACGCGTCGCAGGCGTGAGCGGTATCTGCGGGAGCCTGCTGCGGCCGGTGCGGGGCGACATCGCGTGGCGAGTCGGCTTCGTGAGCGGCCTGGCTGCGGTCGGGCTCGTGGGGAACCGCCTGCTTCCGCACGCTTTCAGCTTCGCTGGGGTTCCCTCCATGCCCTCGGTCGTCGTCGCCGGGTTGCTCGTTGGATTCGGCACGCGGCTCAGCAACGGCTGCACCAGTGGTCACGGCGTGTGCGGCATCTCACGGTTCTCGCGACGCTCGATCATCGCCACCCTCACGTTCATGGCAACCGCGGCTCTGACGGTGCTGCTGATGCGGCACGTGCTCGTGGGCGTCCGATGATGCAAGCAGTCAGCGGCGCCCTGCTCGGAGCGCTCTTCGGCGTCGGCCTCGCGCTCGCCGGCATGACCCAGCCCGCCAAGGTGATCGGGTTCCTCGACTTCACGGGCACTTGGGATCCGAGCCTGGCCTTCGTGATGGCCGGCGCGATCATGGTCTTCGCCCCTTTGAATCGTTTCATCATGCGCGAGACCAAGCCGCTGTACGTACAGAAGTTCGTGGTCTTCGCAGGCCGGCAAATCGACCGGCCATTGGTCGTCGGCGCGGCCGTGTTCGGCGTAGGTTGGGGGCTCGCTGGCCTCTGCCCGGGGCCCGCGTTGGTCTCGGTAGGCACGGGAAAAACGGCGGCCTTGGTGTTTGCCCTCTGCATGATCGCGGGCATGGCGGTGTTCGAAGGCTACGACCGCACGCTCGCGCGACTGCGTGCGGCGCCGCCCGCGGCCAGCGGCGCTCCCTAACGCCACCCGCCAGCGCATCACGCGGCTACTGCGTCGGCAGTTCCACGACGCGCCCCGCGCCCGCGCCCTCGCCACCGTGACCGGGGCGGTCGTCGATCTCTTCTTCGACGGGCAGGTGCGTGCCGACGGGCACGCTGCCGAAGTCCACGGCCGAGCGGGTGCGGAACCTGCGGCCGGGGCTGCCGACCTCGGGGCCTCGGAACTGCAGATCGATCGCCGTGCCACGTCCCACGACGCGCACCACGTGCAAGGTCGCAAGACCCGCTGTCTCGACCAGCTCGTCGTGACCGAGCACGTTGCGCGAAGCGACCTCCACGTCGCCTGCACCGTGCTCCGAGAACCGAAGCTCCTCGATCACGCCCTCGATCGCCTTGCCGAGCAATCGATGAGGGTGCGCGTGAATCGGCGTGAACGAGCCCGGCTCTCGACACATCGCGACCAGCGCCCAGCCCGAGCGCTTGCCCTCCCAATACGCGATCCAGCGGCAGCCCTCACCCTTGGGCAGAGGGCTCCTGCGCACGGGGATCAGCTCGCCGATGGTCGGGTGCAGCTGCACGAGCACGCGCCGCAGCACGGCTTCGTCCATCGCGGCGGTCTCGCGATCAATCGACTCGAGCAGCGAGGTCGCCTCCCCGAGCGAGAGCGGCGCACCGAGCTCGAAACGCTTGCGCAAGCGGCGCAGCTCGTTCTCGGCAGCGGTCGTTGCGCGGTAGAGCGCGAAGGTCACCGCCAGCGCGCCGAGCCCGACCAACGCTGAGCTCGAGCCCGACGAGCGCGACGCGACCACGATCATCGCGAGCGTGACCCCGGCCATGTACAGCGAAGTACCGCCGGCCACCGCGACTGCGCGCGGGCTCGACGAGAGCACACGCGCGAGGGAGAGATGCAGCCCGATGCCCGCGGCCACCGTGGCGAGCAACGCATCGACGGCGAACCGATCCGCCGCGAGCAGGCCGGTCCAGAGCGCGGCGTCGCCGAACGCGCGATCGCCCGCGAAGCGCACGATGGCCAGCCCCACGTAGCCCATCAAGAAGCCGGGCAGCGCTTCGATGATGCTGCGTTTGACGGTGACGGGCCCACCCTCGCGGCGGAGCAACGCGAGACCGATCAGCGTCGGAGCGAGCAGCAGCACGCGCGTCGACTTGGCCGCGGCCGCCATCACACCGCCGCTGCCGCCCATCTGCGCGCCGACCGCGACCGCGCTCGACAGGTCGTTGACCGCAAGCCCGCTCCAGATCCCAGCGAGCCCTGGATCGAGCCCGCACAGCGCCGCAATCGGACGAAACGCGAGCAGCGCGACCACGCTGAACAGGAACACGGTTGCGATCGCCACGCCTTGCTCGTCGCGGTGCGCGCGCGCGACCGGGGCCATGGCGTTGATGGCCGAAGCGCCGCAGATCATGGTTCCGCCTGCGAGCAAGTCGACCAGCGGCCGTCGTACCCCGAAGCCCGCGCCGAGCGCGTGCGCCACGAAGAACGCGCTCGGGATGGCCGCCGCCGCAACGCCCACGATAAGCTCGAGCTCGCGCGCGCCGAAGAAGCTCGTCTGCAGCTTGAGGCCCATCAGCACGATGCCGAGCCGCAAGACCCACTTGCCGGTGAACCGAAGTCCCGACGCATAGCGATCGGGCTCGCGCTCCGGGCTGGGCAACGCCAACCCGATGCGTGCACGCAGCAAGGGCACGTTCAACACCAGCACGCCGAGCAGCAACGCGATCAGGACGTCAGAGACGAGCGGTGATGGCGGCAGCAGCCGTACCAGGACGATCGACGCCAAGCCGATCGATGCTGCCAGGGCAACCCCGGGTAGATCCGGGCCCGATGGAAGCCATTGAGGAAGTCGCAAAGGATGCTCCGCGTA